>NZ_JBFABB010000021.1:0-10579 GCF_040640035.1 Micromonospora sp. NPDC023633
CAAGAGCGCGGTCGGGGTGGAGATCCCGAACACCGATCCGGAGAACGTGGCGCTCGGCGACGTGCTGCGGTCGCGGGCGGCCACCAGCGACCACCGGCCGCCGGGGGCGGCTCGGCGAGGCCGGGCAGGACCCGGCCCCGGGCCGCCAGGTCGACCGCGAAGTCGGCCAGCTCGGCGAGGTGGCGCAGGGTCGCGCCCGGCACGGCGGCCACCGCGTCGACGCCGCGCAGCAGGGGCAGGGCGGCGTCGGGGGCGTACCAGAGGACGGGGACCCGCCACCCGGCGAGGGTGACCGGCCCACGGACCGGCCCGGCGACGTCGGGGCGGACGAGCTCCGGGGAGTCCAGCGGCGTGCCGGCCCGGGTGGGGAGGGCGAGCAGGGCCGTGCCGAGCTCGGCCGGCTCGGCCGTTCCGGCCAGCGTGGCGGCGAGCGCGGCGTGGTCGGCGGCGAACGGGTGCGGCCGTTCCCGGGGCGCCCGGCCCGGGCGGCGCGGCGCGTGGGCCGGCAGCGTGCTGTCCTCGGCCCAGACGGCGAGCCCGACGCCCGACCGCCAGACCCCGTGGACGACCAGCACGCGTTCCCCTCCTCGCGACGACCCCGGCGAGGATATCGGGCCGGGCCCGGCGGCCCCGACCAGCACACCGTCGGCCGTCCGGACGGGCGACCGGCGGGCGACCGGGCCGGGGGGGGCGCGGTGCCCGGCCGGGCGGTCGGCGGGGCTAGGGTCGGGCGCGTGTACGACCTCCTCGTGATCGGCGGCCTCGGTGTCGACGTGCGGGTGCGGGTGCCCGCGATCCCGCTGCCGGCCGCCGACTCCGTCGCCGTCGACCCGATCGACCTGCGGATCGGCAACACCGGCGCCGGGGTGGCGCTGGCCGGGCACGCGCTCGGGCTCCGGGTGGCGGTGGTCGACGTCGTCGGCGTCGACCCGGCCGGCGACGTGGTCCGGGCCGCGCTGGCCCGCACCTGCGTGCACGCCGTGCTGCGCGACGCCCCGGCCGGCACCCGGCGGTCGGTGAACCTGGTCGACCCGGCCGGCCGGCGGATGTCGCTCTACGACCCGCGCCCCTGGCACGGGCCGGCCCCGTTCCCGGCGGCCGAGGTGACCGCGCTGGTCCGGCAGGCCGCACACGTGCACCTCTCGATCATGGACTGGACGCTTCCCCTGCTGCCCGCCCTGCGCGCCGGGCTCGCCGACGGGGCCGTCCTCTCCACCGACCTGCACGACTGGGACGGCGGGAACCCCTACCACCGTCCCTTCGCCGAGGTGGCCGACCTGGTCTTCGTCAGCGGCGTCCGGCTGGGCACGGGGGCCGGCGCGCTCGCCGCCACGCTGGCGCCCCGCACGGTGCTGGTCACCCGGGGAGCGGACGGCGCCGAGCTGCACACCGGGGGGAGCGCCCCGACGCCGGTGCCCGCCGCCGCGCCGCCCGCACCGGTCGTCGACACCAACGGCGCGGGGGACGCCTTCGCGGCGGGCCTGATCGCCGGCCGGCTGCGCGGCGCGTCGCTGACCGACGCGGCGGCGTACGCGGCCCGGGTCGCCGCGGCGGCCTGCACCCACGACGGCATGGAGTATCCGCCCGACCTGCTGCCGCGCCGCTGACGCCGCTGCTCGCCGGCTCGTCGCCCGGGTCGGGTCGCCGCGGCGATCCCGCCCGCGGCGGTCAGACCGCGCCGGTGGCGCCGTCGGTCAGCTCGCGGAGGATGTCGGCGTGCCCGGCGTGCCGGGCGGTCTCCTCGATCATGTGCACCAGGATCCAGCGCAGCGAGACCTCGCCGAGCTGCGGGTGCGGCACGACGTGGTCGAGGTCGAACCGGCCGGCGACCTCCCGGGACCGGGCGCAGGCCCGCTCGTAGGCGGCGGCGAGCCCTTCGACGGTGTCGCCGTCGGTGAGCGTGAAGCTGGCCACCGCGTCCTCCTCGGAGGTGAGGTAGACGTCGCCGGGGCCGGGGGCCAGCAGGCACGGGAACCAGTTCCGTTCCACCAGCGTCAGGTGTTTGACCAGGCCGGCGACGGTGGTGGCCGAGGGCACCAGCCGGCGGGCCGCGTCGGCGTCGGAGAGCCCGCGCAGCTTGCGCAGCAGCACGCCCCGGTGGAAGTCCAGGAACGACTCGAGCACGGCCCGCTCGTCGCCCGTACGCGCCAGCACCGGGCCGAGGGTGGAATCGATCTTCATCTCCGCCATCCACCCGACCCTAGTGCCGGGGCGCCCAGGCCCGCTGCCCCGCTATCCCTGCGCCGCCGGGCCGTGCCGGGCAGGATGGGGCGCATGGCATCAACGGCAGAAATCCCCCTGGTGGGTGGCGTCGCCGACGGCGAGACCGTCACCGTGGAGCTGGACCCGAACGGCCGGCCGCCGCTGACCCACCACCACCTCGGCGCGAAGGGGCTGGCCGAGGCGGAGATCTACGAGCTGGAGTCCGTGGCCGCCGAGGCCGACCGGTGGTGCTACCGCTGGCGCGGACCGGCGGTCTGAGCCGGCGGGTCAGGCCGCCGGGGCCAGGCTGCGGGCGCGCAGGCTGTCCAGCACGGCGCGGGTGACCTGGGAGGTCCCCCGGGCCTCGTCGCACACCTCGGCCACCCGCCGGGCGGTGGCCTCGGCCCGCTGCTCCCGCTCGTCCCAGAGCCGGTCGACCTCGGCCAGGAGCGGGCCCTCGACCTCCCGCTCCACGCCGCGCAGCGCCGGCACCCCGAGCCGCTGGGCCAGGTCGAAGACCTTGCCGGCGTACGGCAGCGGCAGGAACGGCGTGCCCGCCATCGCGGCGAAGATCAGGAAGTGCAGCCGCATGCCCACGGCCAGGTCGAAGTGGCGCATCAGCCCGAGCACCTGCTGGGGCGAGTAGGTGCCGTGCAGGATCCGGCCCCGCTCGGCGGCGACCATGTGCGACAGCACGCCGTGCGAGTGTCGGATGTCGTCGCGCTCCATCGGGACGAAGAGCACGTAGGCGTCGATCCGGTGCACCAGGAAGTCGCCGATCTGGGCGAGCAGGCGGTGGTAGCCGTCGACGTCGAGCCGCTCGGCGGCCCGGCCCGGCTCCCGTACGCTCATCCCGACCAGCCGCTTGCCGGCCGGCACGCCCTCCTCGCGGAGCAGCTCCGCCGGGAAGTCCTCGGGTTCGATCAGGAACGCAGGGTCGGCGGTCACGGTGATCGGGTTGAGCAGCCCCGCCTCCTCCAGCACCATCCGGGACTCCTGGTCCCGCACGGTCACCTGGGTGGCGCTGGCCAGGGTCTCCCGCACCATGCCCGTGTCCACGCCCTCGCTGAGCGGCCCGACCCCCACCGCGTACGTCAGCAGCGGCAGGCCCCGCTCCTGGGCGACCCGGACCACCCGCAGGTAGCGGCGGGCCTCCCGGTCGTAGAGGATGCCGCCGCCGCCGAGGATCAGCACGTCGAGCTGGGCCAGGACCAGCGCCGAGTCGGTCCGGCTGATCCCCTCCCAGGGCACCGCCTCCACGTCGGGATGGGCGATGCGGGTGTGCCCCGGGTTCCGGGAGAAGACGATGATCCGCCCGTTCGGCTCCTGCTCCCGCAGATCGGCCAGCAGACCGCTCAGGATCGCCTCGTCACCGAGGTTGCGACCGCCGTACGAGCCGAGCACACCGATGGTCAGTCCGCCACCATGCCTCATCCGTCGCTCCTCCCCAGGTGCGTCCGGGGCGGGGGTTTCCCGCTGCGCGGGGGAACACTCCTGACGCGGCTCAGCCGGCCGGGGCCCACCACGCCGCCGCGTCCCGGCTCACCGGGCGGCGGCGCCCACCAATCGGGACACGAACGCCACGACCACGTCGTCGGGGTCGAATCCCGCCTCGATGGACGTGCCGAGCAGGTCGAGCAGCAGCCCGTCGATCGCGTAGTGCAGCAGGGCGACCTCGAACGCGCCACCCGGTAGCCCGGAGGCGAGGTGGAACGCGACGTCGTCGCGGTAACCCCGGCGCAGCGTGTCGCCGAGGATCCGGGCCAGGTCGGGGCGGCGGGCCGCCTCCAGCCGCAGCTCGATCAGCGCCCGGGTGAGGTCGGGCTGCCGGGTGGTCCGCTCGACGATGTAGCGCAGGTAGTCCGTGAACAGCTCCAGCGACGGCTCACGGGAGCCCAGCTCGGCCAGGACCCGCTCGTCCGGGGCGAACCGCTCCATGATCCGCTCGCCGAGCGCGCCGAGCAGCGCGTCGCGGGAGCGGAAGTAGTTGGAGGCGGTACCCGTCGGCACCCCCGCCTCGGCGTCGACCGCCCGGTGGGTCAGGCCGCGCGCCCCGGTCGCCGCCAGCACCCGCAGCCCCGCGTCGGCCAGGGCCGCCCGTCGTTCCACGTTTCTCGCCACGAGGAACACCCTAGCAAGAACCACTATGGGTGTAGTAGCTTCATCCACGACACCAGTAGTGATTGGGGAACGGTTTGCGCAAGCTCGTGTACTACGTCGCCAGCACCCTCGACGGCTTCATCGCCGCCCCCGACGGGTCGTACGACTTCTTCCCGTTGGACCCCGACCTGGCCGCCCACCTCGCGGCCAACTGGTCCCAGACCCTCCCGACGTTCGCCCACCCGCAGTTCGGCATCGACGAGCCGACGGGCCGCTTCGACGCGGTGCTGATGGGCCGGGCCACCTACGACCCGGCGCTGAAGATGGGCGTCACGAGCCCGTACGCGCACCTGAAGCAGTACGTCTTCTCCCGCACCCTGCCGCCGGCCGCCGAGCCGGAGGTGGAGATCGTCTCCACGGATCCGGTGGACTTCGTCCGGGAGCTGAAGCGCCGACCCGGCCGCGACATCTGGCTCTGCGGCGGCGGCCAGCTCGCCGGCCAGCTCCTGCCCGAGGTCGACGAGCTGATCATCAAGCTCAACCCGTACGTGGTCGGCAGCGGCATCCCGCTCGCCGACCGGGGGTTCGACCCGCGCCGGTTCGACCTGGTCGACACCCGTCCGTTCGACAGCGGAGTGGTCATCCTCCACTACGCCCGCCCCGCCGAGGCGGAGTAGCCGGACTGGCCCCGGGGCAGGCGGGAGCCGACCGTGCCGACCGGCGCTGCCGCCGGGCGACGGGGCCCCGGCCGACTCCCCGGCAACGAGGCGTCCGATCGCCGCCAGACCGGGAGCCGTCCGACGATCAAGATCGTTGGCATGACGACATTGAACGGAAGAGCCGCCCTGGTCACCGGCGGCGCCCGGGGCATCGGCGCCGCCATCGCCCTGCGCCTGGCGCAGGAAGGTGCCGACGTGGCGATCACGTACGAGAACTCGACCGACCGGGCGGCGGTGGTGGCGAAGCAGATCGAGGCGCTCGGCCGGCGGGCGCTGGCGATCCGGGCCGACAGCGCGGATCCCGCCGCCGTCCGCGACGCGGTCGACCGGGCAGCCACGGGACTGGGTCGCCTCGACATCCTGGTCAACAACGCCGGGGTGTTCCTGGTCGGCCAGATGACGGAACTCAGCGACGACGAGGTGGAGCGGACGCTCGCGGTGAACGTCCGTGCGCCGTTCCTCGCCGCGCAGGCCGCCGTGCGGCACCTGACCGACGGCGGCCGGATCATCAGCGTCGGCAGCAACGTCGGAGAGCGGGCGGTCTTCCCCGGCCTGTCTCTCTATTCGATGAGCAAGACCGCGCTGGTCGGCCTGACCCGGGGCCTCGCCCGGGAACTCGGCCCGCGCGGGATCACGGCCAACCTGGTCAACCCGGGGCCGACGGACACCGACGCCAACCCGGCGGACGGCCCGAACGCCGCCACCATCGCCGGCTTCACCGCCCTCGGCCGCTTCGCCACGCCGGCCGACATCGCCGCGACCGTGGCGCACCTCGCCAGCCCCGAGGCCGGGTACGTCACCGGCGCGGTGGTCAACGTGGACGGCGGCTTCACCAGCTGACCGGCCCCCGGGCGCGACGGGAACCGGTTTCCGTCGCGCCCGGGTCTCGCCTCGCGTCGGGCCGGGCTGGCGGTGGACCCGGCGCCACCAGCCGGATCACGGCTGCGCCGAGTCCGGGCGCCACCCGGAGTCAGCCGGGCGGCGACACCGGGTGGGTGAGGAACGGCAGGACGGCGGCGGGCAGCGCCGGCGAGACGACGATGTCGTGGTGGGTGAGCCCCGGCAGCACGGCGAGCCGGGAGGTCGGGCGGTCGGTGCCGTCCGGGCCGGCATCCCGGTGGCCGCCGCCGAGCAGCCCGAAGAACTCCACCATGTGCGCGGTGCTGACCGAGTCGGCGTCGGCGAAGACCAGCAGGGTGGGCACGGCGAGGGCGGCCACCTCCGCCGACCAGTCGTAGTCGCGGCGCAGCAACTCGCCGGTCTTCGCCCAGAGCCGCGACCAGTCCCCCGGTCGGGGCGCGACGCGGGTGTAGAGCTCGTGCGGCGGAGTGCCGCGCATCCGCTCGCCCGCCTCCTCGTCGGGCTCGGGCATGCCCGCCAGCACCTCCGGATACCAGCCCTGCCGCCGGCACGGCGCGGAGACGACGACCAGCCGGCGCACCAGCGCCGGGTGCTGGATCGCGGTGCGCAACGCCACGCCGCCGCCGAGCGAGTAGCCCATCACGTCGGCCCCGGTCAGGCCGAGGTGGGAGATCAGCGCCGCGACGTCGTCGGCCATCGACTCGTGGCGCAGCGGACGGTCGACGTCGGCGGTGCGGCCGTGGCCCTGAAGGTCGACCGCGATCACCCGACGACGCGCGGCCAGCGCCGGCAGGAGCGGCGCGAACATCTCCGCCGACCCGAAGCCGCCGTGCAGCAACAGCAGCGGGCGGCCGGCGCCGCGCTCCTCGTGCCACAGGCGCAGCCCGTCGACCTCCGCGTAGCTCACCGCCCCATCCAACCCCGGCCGTACGCGGCACGTGGGCCATCGGCCGTACGCGGCACGTGGGCCATCGGCCGTCCGGGCGCGCGTCGTCGTCCGCGGTTCCGGCGCGATGAGCGCCCTGTCCCGCCGTTCTCGTGAGCTACAGCCGCTTGCGCATCTGGATGGCGGTCGCCTCGAAGCCCATCTGCTCGTAGAGCGTCCGCGCGGGGAGGTTGAAGCCGAAGACGCTCAGGCCGATCGAGACGACTCCCCACTCCCGGCACCGCTTCTCGACGGCCTGGATCATGGCCCGCCCGTAGCCCTTGCGCCGCAGGTCCGGCCGCACCTCGAAGTCGTAGCCGAAGGCGTGCGGGCCGTCCGACTTCTGTTCGACGTGCAGCCACAGCATGCCGACCTCGTCGGCACCGTCGTAGGCCGTCCAGAGATGGTGACCCGGCGTCGCCAGACCGTCGGGCAGGAGTTTCGCGTACTCCTCCTGCGCCTTCTGCTGCGCCTCCGGCGCCGGCATCGCGCCGGACTCGGCGATGTTCCGCGCGTAGCTCGTTTCCGCCCGCTGCCGGTACCGGAGGTACTGCTCGTCGGTCATCGGCTCCAGTCTCAGCGTCACCCCGACACGGTATTTCAGCCGCTCGGACCGGGCCGTCCGGAGAGGAGAAAACGGACGTTGCGCGCCGTGGGTCAGCGCTGACCGGGGGCGTGCTGCGCGGCCGGCCCGGCACCACGACTGGCGGGCAGACCAGGCCGGCCCGGACAGCCGGTCGAGGCGCTCACCGCGACCTGCAGGAGGTCGACCCGACGTCCCTGGCCGGCCGTGCCGCACCGTCAGGCGTGGCGGAACCGTCCCGGCTATCCCGGCTATCCCGGCCGGACGCACGGGTCGGTGACCGAATAGGTCGGGCTCTGCGCCGTACGGCCATCCGTCGTGGTCGCCCGCACCGACCAGGTCAACGCCGACGCACGCAACTGCCCGACGGTCGCCCGCGCCGCCGATCCGTCCACCGTCAGGGCCCGCGCCGACGTCCGGCCCCCGGCGGGTGTCCAGCGGACCTCGGCGGCGACGAGCGTGGCACTGCCAGCGGCCCGCACCACGAGGCTGTACGTCTCCGAGCCGCACCGCACGTGAGCCGTGGCGGAGACCGTGAACGGCGCGGCGACCTGCGGTGCGCCGGTCGGCCGGGGCGCGGTCGGAGACCTGGTCGGTGCCGGAGACCCGGTCGGTGCCGGACGCCTGGTCGGTGCCGGTGCGCCACCACCGGGTACGACCTCGGGCGCCTCGGTTTGGGCGGCCCCGTCGCCGTCCGCCGGCACGGCCGCGGTCCCCGGCGTCGAGCCGGCGGCGTCGGCCGGCGGCGGATCGGCAGCCCGCGGGTCACCTCCCGTGGCCGTGACGGACGCCGGCGCGGAGGCGGCCGCCACCGGACCACCCACCGGTGAGCCGAACGTCTCGGGCATCGGTTGGCCGGAGGCGTTCCGCGCGGTCGGGCGCCCGGGTGCCAGTGCCCAGGTGCCGAGCGCGGCGAGGAGGACCAGCAGAGCCGCGGTCGCGGCCAGCCGCCGGCGCCGCTCGCGGTTCGCCCGCACGGCGTGCGCCGCACCGCGCGCCACCGCCGCACCGCCCGCCACCGCCGCGCCGTCGCGGACCACCGCCGCACCATCCGGAGTGACCGCCGCACCGTCCGAAGTGACCGCCGCACCGTCCGGAGCGACCACCACCACGCCGTCCGGGACCACCGCACCGTCGGCCGTCGGTGCGGGCTCTTCGACCGGTCTGTCCGCCGGCTCGGCGGGCCCCGACGCGGCTGGTTCGCCGACCACCGGCGGCTCGTCGGCGGCGGGGGCGGCCGTGTCCGCACCCGTCGGATCGACTGCCGCGCCGGCCGCCGAGTCGGCCAGGACGTCGGCCGCGCAGGTCTCGGCCAGTCGCGGCCACACCGTGTCGGCCACGACCAGGAAGGCCGGTGCCGTGTACGCCGACAGCAGCGCGGCCGGGCTGAGCTGTTCCCGCCGGAGCAACCCGCACACCGCACAGCTCTCGATGTGCCGCGAGACCCGCTTGCGCAGGGTCGGGGTAAGCCGGCCCTGCCAGCCGTCGAGCAGGCCGGCGAGGGTCGGGCAGTCCCGGGCTCCGGTGCGGGCCACCAGCAGCGCCCCCAGCGCCCGTTCGAGCTGCGAGCGGGCGCGCGACAGGCGGGCGTGCGCGTGGTTCGCGGGCACCCCGAGGGCCGCGCCGATGTCGGCGGACGACAGGTCGTGGCGGATGGCCAGGTGGACCACCTCACGGTCGCCCGGGTTCAGCGCGGCGACCGCGGTGTGCACCAGGTCGCGTACCTGCGCGGCGTTGACGCCCGTGCCCGGGTCGGCGATGTCGGCCACCGGCTCGCCGGCCTCCTCCAGCGGCAGGGAGCGGGACCGCTCCCGGAGCTGCCGCAGGCACTCGTTGCGCACGATCGCGTACAACCAGGAGCGCAACCGGTCGGGCTCGCGGAGCTGGCCGATGCGCTGGCTGGCGGTGAGGAACGCGTCGTGGACGGCGTCCGCGGCGGCCTCCGGTTCGCGCAGCATGGTCCGGGCGTACGTGTACAGGCGATCGGCGTACCGCCGGTACATGCCCTCCAGCCCGGCCCGATCACCGCGGCGCACCGCCTCGACCAGTGCGGTGTCGTCCCGTGCCGTCGTGTCCATCCGTCTCCCTCGCTGCTCGTCGACGGGTCCAGTAGAACCGCGGATTTTTTTCTTCGGGTCTTTCTGTTGGCATCCCGACCCGACCGCGCTCCTACCGGTGTCAGCACTACCGAACAGCCTGAGAAAGGAAGACACCATGCGAGAGGGATCGAACCGGAACCCGTGGACGCGTCGGACGGCCACCGTGGGAGGAGCCGCGCTGAGCGCGCTCGTGCTCGGCCAGCTGGCCCTCGCCGGGCCGGTGGCGGCGGTGCCCGGCCTGAGCATCAAGACGACGACCGGCCCCAGCAACAGCAGCGCGAAGACGCAGAACGCGCCCTGCCCGGTTGGCACCAAGGTCATCGGCGGCGGTGGCGCGATCACCGGTTCCGGCCTCGGGCAGGTCGGCATGGACATCATGCGGCCGCTGATCGGCGGGGACGCGTACTCGGTGACCGGCCGGGAGGACGAGAACGGCGTCGGCGGCAACTGGGCGGTCACGGCGAACGCGATCTGCGCCACGCCGCCCCCGGGCCTGGTGATGGTGTCCGGCAGTTCGGCGCCCAGCTTCGGCACGTCGAACTGGTTCGAGAAGTCCTGCCCGGTCGGCAAGCACGCCATCGGGGTCGGTGGCGCGGTCGTCGGGGCGGCGAACAGCGAGGTCGTCCTGGAGGACCTGCGCATCCACCAGAACAGCGTCGTGGTGGCGGGCGCCGAGGACGGCACGGGCTTCGCCGACACGTGGTGGCTGGACGCCACCGCGATCTGCGCCGACCCGCTGCCCGGCGAGCAGCGCGTGATCGACGACAGCGACTACAGCTCCGCCGCCACGCGGTCGATCACGGCCACCTGTCCCCCCGGTACGCGGGTGCACGGCGTCGGCGGCGAGATCCTCGGCGGCGACGGGCAGGTGCGCCTGACCCAGATGCGGGCCACGACCTCGACCGTCGTCACGGTCTCCGCCGCCGAGGACGAGGACGGTTTCAGCAGCAACTGGAAGGTGCGCGCGTACGCCGTCTGCGCGAGCTGACCCGCGGCGTGCCGGGGGGGCGGCCCCGGCGGGCGGCGGGGGGCCCCGGGGCACCACCAAACCCCCCCCCCCGGGCGCCCCCCCCCGGAGAGCGGGGGGGTG
>NZ_JBFABB010000021.1:10589-55095 GCF_040640035.1 Micromonospora sp. NPDC023633
ACCTGCTTGGGGCGCGCGTCCGCCGTGGGCGCCTGCTCCCCCGCGGCGCCCCGGGGCCCCGCGCCGGGCGCCCGGCGCGGGACCCAGGGACACGACGATCCCGACGCAGCGGGCCGCCCGGTCATCCGGCGGCCCGTCAGCGGGCGCAGGTAAGGTGCGGTGCCCGACTAATCGGTTGGCACCGCGCCGCCGCACCGCACTACCGTGCCGGTCGTGCCCATCCACGATGACGAGGTCCGGCCCACCGTCGGTCAGGTGCGTCGCCTGGTGGCGGCCCAGTGCCCGCCGTGGGCCGACCTCCCCGTGTCACCCCTGGCCGACGAGTTGGAGGGCACCGACCACGTACTGTTCCGGATCGGCAACGACCTCGTCGCCCGGATGCCCAAGATCGCCTCGGCGGTCGACCAGGCCGATTCCGATGCTCGATGGCTGCCCGTGCTCGCGCCCCACCTGCCGGTGCGGATCCCCGTTCCGCTGCACGTCGGCGAGCCTGGCGAGGGTTACCCGTGGCATTGGACGGTGGTGCCGTGGATCCCGGGCGAGACACCGCCCCGGCTCGGCTGCGACGACGTGACCCTGGCCCGCGACGTGGCGGCCTTCGTCCACGCCCTGCACCGGGTGGATCCCGCCGGAGGTCCGGTCAAGCCACCGGGTTCGCGCGGTTCCGCCCTGCGCCACGTCGACGCGGCCGTCCGCCGGGTGCTGCCGCGCCTCGCCGAGCATGACGACGGCTTCGACGTGGCCGACGCCGAGGCCGCCTGGGACGCCTGCCTCGCCGCTCCCGACTGGGACCGAGACCCCGTGTGGATCCACGGCGACCTCCAGCCGGGCAACCTGATCACCGACGCCGGCCGGCTGGCCGCGGTCGTCGACTTCGGGGCGCTCGGTGTCGGCGATCCGGCACCGGACGTGGCACCGGCGCTGTGGACCTTCACCGGCGCGGCCCGGGACGCGTACCGGGAGGCGATCGGGTACGACGACGCCACCTGGCACCGCGCCTGCGGCTGGGCCCTCGCACCGTCGCTGACCGGCATCGACTACTACCGGCACACCTTGCCCCGGATGGCGGAGCACGGCCGCCGAATGGTCCGCGCAGTGATCGCCGAACTGGCGTGAGCGCCGCTGCCGGCCGGGTGCCTCCGCGCTCAGCGGACCCCCCAGTCGCAGCGCCGGACGCGACGAACCCTGATGTTCAGGCCGAGGCAGGGTCACCGGCCGTGAACCTTGTCCTGCCGCCGCGCCTCACCGCCTCGGCGGAAAGCCTGCGTGACGCCGCTCACCGACGCGGACTACGCACCATCCAGCTCCACACCTTCGAGGTACCCGCCGGGATGCGCGCCGATCACCTCCTTGCGGGCCCAAACTTCGCCGACGTCGTCGCACCGCTGCTCGGGATCGCCCTCCTGGAGGCCGCGCCCAGCTGGCTGGCTCGGCTGCCCCGTGACCTCACCCGCCGGGAGATCGACCTGGTCGCCATCGGCGAGGCCTACGAACTCCGTCGACCAGCGTTCATCAAGTCACCCAACGACAAGAGCATCCCGGCGATGATCTACACCGACGGCTCCCGCCTTCCCGGCCCGGATGCCTTCGACCGGCGGACTCCGGTGCTCGTCAGCGACATCGTCGACTTCACCGCCGAGTACCGGCTGCACCTGCTCGACGGTGTCGTCCACGCAGGCAGCCAGTACGCCGAGCACGGCCGGTTACGCCTCGGCCCTGCGTCGACCGACGCGCTGGCCTTCGGCACCGACCTCCTCGCCGGATACGGGCACACGCTGCCGTCCGCCATCGTCGTGGACGTGGGACTGACCGACGGCCGCTGGGCCGTCATCGAGGCGAATGCCGCCTGGGCCAGCGGCGCCTACGAAGCAGACCCGGATCTGGTCCTCGACGTCGTCCTCCGAGCGGCCGGCCCGACGGCTTCGGTCAGCGCGCGCGACCGGCGGTTCATCCGACGGCCGCAGCGACCCGAACCGGCCCCTCGGCCCGCTGCGGACAGCGGTACGCAATGACCGCGCCTGCATGCGAGGCTCCATGCGAGCGTGGCAGATCCAGGTCCGCGAACCAGAAGCGCCGCGACGGACAGGAGCTTTCCTCATGAACAGGGTCGTCCAACAGGTCCTGCTCTACCGGACGCCCGACCGGTGGCGGATCTCGGTCTGGGAAACACCGGAAGCCATCGGCTGCGGCGACCTACCCGACACGCCACCAGGCGCACCCATCGAGGCCGCCCAGCAAGACCTCCTGGCACACCTTCGTAGGCACTGGCACTTCACGGGCCAGCTGACCTGGCGCGAAGAGAGACCCGACCGCTGGGTCGCGACGCCCACCACCAGCTGAAGCCGAAGATCGTCCAACCGGGCGTCGCGGGCCGGGGACCGGTGATGGTGGCGGTGGTGATGGGTGGGCGCGGCAGGTTTCGAACCTGCGACCCCTCGCTGGTAAGTTCTGGGCGCTCCCCAACTCACAGCCGTATTGTCCCCGACGCCGACTGCTTCGGTGTGAAGGAATCACCAGCCGTCGATGAGCTGCGCCAGCAGCAGGGCTGAGCTGCCCGAACGGTCCGCCGCAATCCACGGGCGTCCGGCGGTGCCCGCACCCGTCGTCACCCAGTTGGTCACCCAGCCCCAGTGTCAGACGTTGAAGCGGAACTTAAAGCGACTACCCCGCCACCAGCGGGAACGGCGGGCGACGCCTGCTCAGACGGGCGTCTCGGGCTGCCATCGTTCACGGCTACTTGACGACGTTTCACCGTGTCTTGCGCCCCCTGTGTGCCCCACAGCGGTCAGCCGGGCCAACAGGCGCGCCAGCGGAGAGCTGGGAGGATCCTCGTCGTGATCTCTCTACCTCAACCCGACGACCTCGCGTCACTGGTGCTCCGTACGGACTTCACCGACGACGCCGCCTGGGACGCCCTCAGACGGCCTTGCACACCTGGGAGGGCCACGGCAGTGCCACCTTCGTCAGCGACCCGCACTATGCGGGCCTAAGCCTCCAGGAGCTGGTTGACGCAGACAACGCCGCAAGCCACGAGAATAAGCTGATCTACCTCTTCCTCGCCGACGCGACCACGATGACCGACGGCGAACGCCCGCTGCTCGCCGTCGACCTGGCCCACGAGCCCGGCCGCACCTTCCGAGTGCCGCCCCGCTGGTACGCGGACGTCTCAGCCAACCTCACCATCGCGAACATGGACTTTGCCGAGTTCGCCGACGCCGCCGACAGGTCCGGCACGTACCGGGGCTTCAACGGGGACTGACGTCCTGGTCTAGGCCTTCAGGCGAAGCCGGTGACGAAAATCGAACCCGCACTGTCAGCTTGGGAACCAGGTTCATCTGCACTGTGAGTAGGCGTGTTGACTGGTGAATGAGCACGGAACGCTCAGATCGCCGATGCCCAGGTGCCCATGCAGGCCCGGTGTTGACCGCTGCATCGGGCACGGATCGGGCACGGTGCGGGCAGTGCCAGGCTGGTACCACAATGGCGACGTGCTGAGCTACGTGCGCTGGTACTGGCCGGAAGAGAATCGTTGGAACTACGACGAACTCGACACCGGTCGGTGGTGCCTGCGCCACGTCGAGCTGCACGGGAACGGAGCGGTCATGGCAGCGGCGTCTCTTGCAGAGGCGCTGGCCGCACGCGACTCAGGGGGTGCGGACGCCGTCGTGAGGTACGAGAGACGGTACGGCGTCATACCTGAAGCGCCGTTCCCGTCGCCTGACGCCGACGTCGAGCCTGCGCTGGAGATGCTGTCTGCCACCGAGTTCGAACAACTGTGGCGGCAGGCTCGCCGCCAGTTGGACCAGGACGACAGCAGGTGACCTGTTCGGTGTGCAGGAACGATCACGGGTCGATGAGCTGCGCGGGAAGCGGGATTGGGCTGCCCGAACGGTTCGCTCGCGTCCACAGGCGGCCATCCCTGGCCGCATCCGTCGTCACCCAGTTTGAGCGTCAGACGTCGAAGCGAAACTCGCACTACGGCGTACCGGGTGTGCCGCCCTCGCTCCCATAGGCTGCGTCATGCGAGAGGCCTACGTCGCCCCCGCCACCCCTACCACGCAGGCTGCCGCGCTTCGATCTCCGAGCTTCCCGATCGATCTGCTGGGCGGCGCGCCTGGCCAATCGCAGTTGCTCCTCCCGATCCAGCACCCGTGATGCTCCCCGACGCCGAGCCACCACCGCCACACTGACGATAGCCAGCAGCAAGAGCGCAACGACTCCCCATGCCGCGCCAGTCATACCCGCACGGTAACGAACACAGCCAACGCCCTGCCATCCCGCCGTCATGGAGAGCGGGCCGCCGCCCGGCCCGTCACGTCAACCGAACCTTGACGCACGTACGGACGCTGCCGCAACAGCCTGCGTCGGTGTCGGCTCTCGTGTCACGGACCGCGCCCTCGGCGGACACCGCCACAGTGGCGCAGTTGACCTAACCTCGCCCGGTACGGACCCGGCTCCTGGGGTCGGAGCTGGCCACCGGCGGCCACCCCTCCCCCTCCCAGGTGAGCGGTTGACCTGACCCTGAGTGGCTGCGGAGCCGGCTCCTGGGCGACCGGCATGCCGCCGCGCGGACACCACCCCCATGCTTGGGGCTTGCCGCGCGGACCCGGCACGCGCCCTCCCTGCGCCGCGCTGCTCGGGCGCGGCGCGGCCGGCTGCCGGCGACGGACCTCCACCACTCTCTCAACTACTCCGTCTGCGGCGGCCCCTCTGGGCTTTCCGCTCTCCGCGCCAGCCGCCGGGCGTGTTGCGTGGCCGGAGTCGGAGCGCCAGCGAAGCGACGGACGCGCGCCCAGGCGGCGGCGCGTGCGGCCCGTTCAGGGCCGCCTTGATAGACGTACAGAAAGTCCTCCCATGCGGATCGGCAGCCGGTCGGTCCGCCCTGGCGGCGGCGTCACGGCGGGTTGACGTGTCGGTACCCGGTGCTACTCTGGCGTTCGTCGAGCACGCCAGCGCGGCCCTCTGGCCGGACCGCTGGACTCGACGTCGGAGATGCCGAGCGGCCTTCCTGCCGCTGATGCGGGCCATGTCCCGCCGGCTCTCGATCGCACCGGCCGCTGTGCCGGTTCCCCGAATCCGCTGAGCGGCCCAGTACGGCGTCTCTGCCGTCCACGATGGCCCGGATTCGCTCACCTCCACGGGTGGGGGCAGCCTGCGGCAACCCGCCGGTCGCCGATATCCCAGGCTCCTCACCCGTGCCGGCCTCATTACCGAGTCCACGAGCGCAAAGGACATGACCAACGGCGGGAACTGGCATCACCAGCCAGCCGCCCTCCGGCGTGAGCCGCCCTTCCGGCGGTGCCAAGAGACACGACGAGCACCACCAGCGGACAGACGGCTGGTGGTGCTTCGTCTTCCGTCCCTGCCACCCCCGTGAGGAGAAGTCGTGTTCACACCCCTCGACCTGTACCGTCCCGGCCTCGCCGTCGGCCGTGACGCCCAAGCCCTACACCGGGCCGCCATGCCGGAGTTCTCCGGCTGGATGGAGCACACTCGCACCGCTGGCGGCTGCGCCCGCCCTGTTCGCCTCACCGGCACGATCGCCTCTGTCGATCGGCAGACCGGCCGGGTCTTGGGCGAGCAGCACACCGACGAGATGCCCGACGGGACGCTCTACAAGGCGTGCGGCAACCGCCGCGAATCGCACTGCCCCGACTGCGCCTGGGTCTACCAGGGCGACGCCTACCAAGTTGTGCGCTGCGGCCTGACTGGCGGCAAGGGCGTCCCCGCCTCGGTCGATCGGCATCCGGTCGTCTTCGCCACCTTCACCGCGCCGTCCTTCGGCGCAGTCCACCACCGCCACATCCCCCGGCACACCTGCACCAACCGGCAGCGCTGCGACTGCCGTCCGGCTCCCTGCCGCGCCCGGAGCAGCGCCGGCACCTGCCGGCACGGGCAGCCGGCGGCGTGCTTCGCCCGTCACGACGCCGACGATCCGCGGCTTGGGCAGCCGTTGTGCCTGGACTGCTACGACCACGGTGCCGCCGACGCGGCATTCCCTTTGTCCAGGTCGTCACCGACTCCGGCAAGGTGCGCCGGCTGCCGCCGGTTCGGGTGTCGCACGGGAAGGTCGCCGAGATGCAGCGCCGGGCAGCCGTGCACTTCCACGTCCTGCTGCGCCTCGACGGCGTCGACCCTGGCGACCCGGATGCGCTCGTGCCGCCGCCGGCCGGCATCACCGTCGATGACCTGGAGGCAGCCGTCCACGCCGCCGCCCGCCAGATCACCGTCACCACACCTTCGCACCCCGACCAGTCACAGGGCTGGGCGGTCGCCTGGGGCGAGCAGATCGACGTCCGGCGCATCAACAGCGCCAGTGACGAGCTGACCGACGGCAAGGTGGCCGCCTACCTCGCCAAGTACGCCACCAAGGCGACCGAAGCCACTGGCCACCAATCGACCCGCCTCACCCCTGCCACCGTTGACGACTACGCCGATCCGGAAGGCGACCACCTCGCCCGACTCATCGACGCCTGCTGGCACCTCGGACGGCCCACCGGCACCGACACCGCCAGCGGCGCCGTAACGGCCGGCGACCGTCAAGGCAGCCTTGACACCAAATCCAACGCCTACGCCGGGCTGCGCCGCTGGGCGCACATGCTCGGCTTCGGCGGTCACTTCCTCACCAAGGCCCGTCGCTACTCCGTCACCTTCGGCCTGCTCCGGGATACCCGCGCGACCTACCGCCGGGCCGAGAACGACAACCCCACCGACACCGTGATCTCACCTTCGCTGGCTCCGGATGGCTCACCGACGGCGACGCACTCCTGGCAAACACCGCCGCCGCACAGCGCCGGCAGGCCAGACGCATCGGCCGGGAAGAACTGGCCCACGAAACCTGGCTCGTTGGGGCCGCGGCATGAGCAGAGACCTCACTCCTCGCTGGTACTCGCCCGCCGAGGTCGCCATCCTGCTCGGCTTCGGCATCTCCAGGATCAAGATGAAGATCGCCACCGGCGAGCTGCGCTCTATCAAGGACGGCAAGTACCGCCGGATCCTTCCCGAATGGGTCGACGAGTACATCCGTGACCAGGTCGAGCGGCAGGAGGCGGCCTAATGCCCGGACGATCTCGCCCAACGGGGAAGGCTCGATCTTCCCGTACCGCAACGGCTTCGCCGCGTACGTCTGGGTCGAGAAGCCCGACGGCAAGCGGGGCCGGAAGTGGGTCTACGGCAAGACCCGCGAGGAGGTCCACGACAAGTGGATCAAGCTGCACGGGCAGGCCAAAGCCGGCCCGGTGGCGACGCGCTCTCCGACTGTGGGGGAGTACGCCGGCTACTGGCTGCGCGAGATCGTCAAGCCGAACCTCGCCCCGGGCAGCTACGTCACCTACGAGGTGGTGGTCCGGCTCTACCTCGTGCCGGGGCTCGGCGGGAAGCGGCTCGACAAACTTCGGGTCAGTGACGTCCAGACGTGGATCAACGAGGTCGGGCGGACCTGCCAGTGCTGCGCCCAGGGCAAGGACGAGCGGCGCAAGCCCGCCCAGCGTCGCTGCTGTGCCCTCGGCCGCTGCTGTAAGGATCTGCCCTCGGCAACGAGCGTCACCCATCTGCGGACCGTGCTCCGGACGCTGCTCTCCCAGGCGATCACCGAAGGGCTGATCACCCGCAATGTCGCGTCCCTGGTGAAGCTGCCACCGGTACGCAAGCGCAAGCGGAAGGCATGGATGAGCGACGAGGCGCGGCGCTTCCTGGAGTCGGCCCGCGCCGACGACGATCCGCTCTACGCCGCGTACGTCCTGGTCCTGGTGCTCGGTCTGCGCAAGGGCGAAATGTTGGGGCTCACCTGGGCTGACGTCGACCTCGGCGCGGGGGAGTTGACCATCGATCGGCAGCTCCAGCGGGTGGGTGCCGAACTGCTGCACCGGGAGACGAAGACGGCCGCCTCGGACGCCACCCTGCCGCTGCCGGACATCTGCACCGTGGCGCTCGACCGCCGCCGCGCCGCCCAGACCACCGCCCGGGACACCGCCGGCCCGGCCTGGCACCCCTCCGACCTGATCTTCACCACCCGTTACGGCCGTCCGGTCGAGCCGCGCAACTTCAACCGCTTCTGGGACCGGCGCTGCGACGCTGCCGGAGTCCGGCGGATCACCGTCCGGGACGCCCGGCGGACCTGCGCCTCGCTCCTGGCGGACCTGGACGTGCATCCCCGGGTGGCGATGCAGATCCTTCGGCACGCGCAGTTCGCCATCACCATGGAGATCTACACGGTGGTTTCCTCGGCGGCCACCCGCGACGCCGTCAAGCGGCTTGGCAGCGCGCTGGACCGGTGAACGGCCTACTGCTGTACTTCGCTGCTGTACCGGCCCTGATCGCAGCGTTCAGAAGCTCGGTCAGGGCCGGTGACCTGCGGAAAAGTGGGCCGCCAGGGACTCGAACCCTGAACCTATGGATTAAAAGTCCACAGCTCTGCCATTGAGCTAGCGGCCCGCGCGCTCAGGTTACCGGAAGGCTGCTGGTTCCGACTCTCGGCTTTCCTGTCGCCGTCGATACGAGCGGGTCGGGGGCCGGCCAGCAACGCCGCCGGAGGCGCCGGTGTCCGGGGAGCACCTCCGGGCGTACGGAAGAGGGTCAGGCCCGACCGGCGGTGCGGGCGACGAACGCGCGCCAGGCGGTGGGGGCGAAGGTCAGGGCGGGGCCGGTCGGGTCCTTTGAGTCGCGGACGGCGACCATGCCGGGCAGGTTGTCGGCCACCTCGATGCAGTTCCCGCCGCTCGCGCCGCTACGGGTGGACTTTCGCCACTGAGCGCTACTGAGGTCCATGAAGGCTCTCTACTTCCTTAAGCAGGTCGATGGACTGCCGGCGGGGCAAAGCCTCGTTCCGCACGCTTTCCCACCTGGCTTGAAGCGTAGCCACGTCGTCGTCCTTGTCCACCACGACGCCGGCAAGCTGGTTCTCAAGGTGCCCGACCCACACCCCGTCGCGTGAGCGGGCGAGGGCGAACGGCCCCGACAGGCCGACGTGCAGGCCGCTCCTCGCCGGGATGACGTGCACGTGTACGTGCGGCAGTTCGGCGCGGGCGATCAAATGGGCGATCTGTTGCGCCATGACGCCGCCGATGTCGTCGCCGGAGCGGCGTAGGGCTGCTTCGTCGAGTACCGCGACGAACTGCGGTGGTCGGTCGTCCGTCAGGATCTTCTGGCGCTCCATCCGAGCCGAGACGCGCTGTTCCACCTCGTCACTGGTGAGGACGTCGACGGAGCGCAGCACAGTGCGGGCGTAGTTCTCCGTCTGCAGTAGGCCCGGGATCAGGTTCGGCTCGAAGTAGCGGAGCTGGGTGGCGGCGCGCTCGGCGTCGAGCCACGGCAGGAACCAGGACGGGGCGCCGACGCTGGCGACGAGCCGTTCGAAGAGCCCGCCGGTCCTGAGCGCCCGGTCGGCTCCCTTGATGAAGTCCATCGTCAGCGCCCGGGTGCCGCCCTCGACGGCGCTGACGTGCGACGCGCTGAAGCCCGCGCCCCGGCCGAAGGTCTCCTGCGTCATGCCGGCACCGCCCCGGGCTCTGCGGATCTCGCCCACGATGAAGGCGGCGAGCGGGCTCGGCACGTCGGCCATTCAGGACCTCCCAATTTGAAGATCGACTACCCGTGGCGCCACCCGTCGGGCGAGGGCTCGGCCAGCCCGGCCCGGACGCGTTCCGTGGCTTCCGAGAGTAGTTGCCTGCACAGCACAGTGTCACTAGCGCGGGCTGCTCGTGGAGCGTTGGCCGGGGGCGGTCCTCGCGGGGGCCGCCCCCGGGGCGGGCGTCCGTCGGCGGCCCCCTTCCAGCACGTCGGCGGCCGCCGGGGTCACTGGTTGGCGAGGGCCACCCGCCCTCACCTCCGCTGCTCCGCTCGTGCTGAGCAGGGCGAGGCGGTCGCGGGTGGACGGGGGCTTATGCGGGCGAGCGGTTCGGCCATGGGCGGGAGGGGCCGCGCCCGGTTGGCTGGTGGGGACGACGACGGGGGAGGACCACCGATGACCGAGACGCTCCGTACCGCCGCCCTGGCCGGGGCGACCCTGACCACCGGGCTGGTGGCGGGGCTGTTCTTCGCGTTCACCTGCGCGGTCATGCCGGGTCTGGCCGCGACCGACGACCGGACGCTGGTCGGCACGATGCAGTCGGTCAACCGGAAGATCCTCAACGGCTGGTTCCTGGGCGCCTTCCTCGGCGCGCTGCCGCTGCTCGCCGTGGCCGCCGCCGCGCACCTGACCCGGGGCGGCCCGGTCCTGTTCTGGACCGTCGCCGCGCTGGCCTGCCACCTGATCACCGTCGGGGTTACCGTGCGGCTCAACGTGCCGCTCAACGACCGGTTGGAGGCCGCCGGCCCGGTGGACCGGATCGCCGACCTGGCCGAGGTGCGGGCCTGGTTCGAGGCGGCCTGGGTGCGCGGGAACCTCGTCCGCACGCTCTCCTCGGTGGCCGCGTTCGCCTGCCTGATCGTCGCCCTGCTGGCCCGGCACGGCTGACCCTCCGCCGCACTGCCGCCTGGCGCGGGAGGCCGCCGCGCTGCCGCCTGGCGCGGCCGCACCGCCGGCCCGACGCGGTGGACCGCCGCCCCGCCGACCCGGGCCGGCCGTGTCGTCGCCGCCACCGAGGCGGCAGGCATGGGCGGGTCGGCGTGGGGGAATCGTGCCCGTATGAGGATGAGCAGCACCCCGGCCGTGGCGGCCTCCAGCGAGGAGACGGGCCCCGACGGCGTACGGGAGCCGGCCGGTGAGGTGCACGCCTGGCTGCCCGGGCAGAACCAGACCGTCTGCGGGCTCCCGCTCAGCCGGACCCGGCTGCGCCGCTTCCCGCACGTGCGGTTCGAGTACACGTCGACGGACGTGCTCACCGAGGCGGACCCGGTCGGCCGGATCTGCCCGCGTTGCCTGGCCGCCTCGGACGGCCGGCGTCGGGGCGGGCAGAAGAGCTGGGTCCGGCACTCGCCCCGGCCCTGACGGCGGCGCGCGGCAGCGCGGATCCGCGGGCGACGACAGCCGGGCCCGACCGTCGCCGCCGCGCAGCGCGATTGACCCGTGGCTGACCGGGTACGGGGCGGACATGCGGATCGTGGTGGTGGGGGCGACCGGCAACGCGGGCACCGCCCTGTTGCGCCGGCTGCGGCGGGAACGCGGACTGGACCTCGCCGGGGTGGCCCGCCGGCTGCCCGGGCCGGACTGCGGCGAACCGTACGACCAGGTGGAGTGGCACTCCTGCGACGTCGGCCTGCCCGGCGCGGCCGACCAGCTCGCCGAGGTCTTCGCCGGGGCCGACGCGGTCGTGCACCTGGCCTGGCAGATCCAGCCCAGCCACGACCAGCGGGTGCTGCACCGGACCAACGTCGGCGGCAGCACGGCCGTGATCGACGCCGTGGTCCGCGCCGGCGTGCCCGCCCTGGTGTACGCGTCGTCGGTCGGCGTCTACGCGCCCGGCCCGAAGGACCACCCGGTCTCGGAGCGCTGGCCGGCGACCGGGGTGTCCGGCTCGTCGTACAGCCGGGACAAGGCCGAGGTGGAGGCGCTGCTCGACCGGGCGGAGCGGGAGCACCCGGGACTGCGGGTGGTGCGGCTGCGGCCCGGCCTGAACTTCCAGCGGGCGGCGGCCACCGAGATCACCCGCTACTTCCTCGGCCCGTTCGCGCCCGTCCGCCTGCTGCGCTTCGGCCGGATCCCGCTGGTGCCGACGAACCGGCGGCTGCGGATGCAGGCGGTGCACACCGACGACGTCGCCGACGCGTACGCCCGGGCGGTCCTGGGTGACGCGCGCGGCGCGTTCAACGTCGCCGCGGACCCGGTGCTGACCCCGGAGCTGGTGGCCCGGCACTTCCACGGCTGGACGGTGCCGGTCGCCGCCCCGGTGCTGCGCGTCGCCGCCGCGCTGACCTGGCGGGCGCGGCTGCAACCGATCGACGCCGGCTGGGTGGAGCTGGCGCTGCACGCGCCGCTGATGTCGAGCGAGCGCGCCGAGACGGAGCTGGGTTGGCACCCGCGCCACGACGCGCTCAGCGCGCTCAAGGAACTCTTCGCCGGCATGGCCGACGGCGCGCACACCCCCAGCCCGCCGATGTCGGCGGCCGGCCACCTCCCGGGTCGCCCCGCCGCCCTGCTGCGCGGCCGCCCCGCCGGCCACGGCAACCCCTACTGACCACCCTCCGACCGGCGGCGTGGCGGTCAGAAGTCGGCGAAGACGTACGGGTGCTGGCGGGGGAAGAGGCGGCGCAGCTCCGCCGCCGCGTCCGTCGACACGTCGCCCAGCCCGCGCAGGCCCACCTCCACCGGGTCCAGCACCCCGTACGCCAGGGCGGAGAGCCCGGCGGCGGTCAGCGCGCTGGTCGGCGGCGAGCCGACGGTGGCGGCGGCGCCGGTGACCAGCTCCAGCGCGCCCGTCGTGCCGTCCAGCAGGTACGACCCGGCCAGCCACCGGTCGCCGGTCAGCTCCACCCGCACCCGGCCCGGCCCGACGGGCAACCCGGCCAGTGCGTCGACCGACAGCAGCCGGGCCATCGGCGCCGCGAAACTCGGCCGCGCCACCCGCGCCTCGACGTGCACCGCCAGGTCGGTCAGCCACAGCTCCGGCACCTCGTCGACGGGCACCTGGACGGTCACCCGCTCCACCTGGTCGACGTGCCGGCCGAAGAACTGCAACATGAGCGCCCGGGCGAGCGGGTCGGCGGCGAGCAGGTCGCCGGCCGCGAGCGTGCCGCCGTGGTCGTCGATGCGGTAGAGCACCGCGCCGGTGACCGTGCCGCCCGTGCGGGCCGTCAGCAGCCAGTGCTCGTCGCGGTCGCGCAACCCCACGTCCCGGTAGCCGGGGAAGATCGCGAAGCCGTGCCGCTCGTTTAGGCACCGCTCGGTGAACGCGCGCCAGTCCCGGTAGCCCTCGCCGATGCGCTCCCAGCCCACCTCGCCCGGCAGGTCGGCGCCGAGCAGCTCGCCCAGGTCGGCCGGCGAGAACGTGACGGTACGCGGCTTCGGCAGCCCCACGTAGCCGAACCGGGCGTAGAACGACGGCCGGAACGGGTAGAGCGCGCTCAGCTGGTGCCCCTCGTCGCGCATCTCGTCGAGGAGCCGGTGCAGCAGGGTGCGCACGTGCCCGCGCCGGCGGGCCAGCGGGTGGGTGGCGACCCCGGCGACGCCGGCCATCGGCAGCACCTCGCCGCGCAGGTTCTGCCGCATCGGGATCGCCGAGGCGGCGGCCAGCGCGATGCCGCCCTCCTCGACGAGCAGCGTCCGGTTGCCTTCGTTGTAGGGCAGGTAGCCGCGGAACTCCTCCGCACGCGCCGCGCTGCGCGGCGACGCCTCGAAGGCGTACGCGCCGAGCGCGAAGCTGGTGGACAGTCTTTCCTCGGCGTTCACCCGGCGGACGGTCATCCGCCCATCCCATCCCGGCCCGGCGGTCGCCGCAACCGCAATCGCCGGTGACCGACCGGCGGGCGGTCAGCCGATCGGCAGGTGCCGCAGGTGCCGGCGGCGGCGCAGCCGGACGCTGGACACGGCCGCCACGGTGGCGATCAGCAGCGCGGTGACGGCCAGCCCGTGCAGCGACCCCCTGGTCAGGTAGCCGGAGTCGGTGTGGTCCACCGCCCAGGTGGCGATCTCCCGGCTGGACCAGAACGGGGTCAGTTTGGCGCCGGTGCCGGCCGGGTCGATCAGCATCTGCACCGCCATCACGGTGAGCAGCAGCAGCGTCCCCTCCAGCTCGCGGGGGAGCAGCGCGCCGATCAGCATCCCGAACGGCGCGGCCACCCCTACGCAGCAGAGCATCGCCACCGCCACCCCGCCGTGCCGCAGCTCGGGCGCGTCGACGACGGTGAGCACGAAGAACGGCACGGACAGGACGAGCCCGGCCGCCCACAGGCCGAGCATCCGGCCGAGGTAGAGATCGTGCGGGCGGTAGCCGGCCAGCCGCAGCCGGGGCTCCAGCTCGCGGGCCGCGCCGGTGGCGAAGAGGGCGGCGGTGCTGACGGCCCAGCTGATGCCGAGCAGCAGCGAACGCACCGACTGCCCGACGTGGGAGTCCCGCCGGATCAGCCAGAACGCCAGCGGCATCAACAGCAGCAGCATGAGCACGCCCCGACGGCGCAGCAGCTCCCGCAGGGTCATCTCGGCGACGGTGACGAGGCGGTTCACGCACGCCCTCCCTGGGTGGCCGGGGTCAGGTCGAGCACCAGGTCGACCCGGTCGAGGTGGTTGAGCAGGTGGGTCACCACGACGATCGCGCGTCCCTCGTCGCGCAGCCGGGCGAGCTGGTCCCAGAAGTTGACGTACGTGCCCCGATCGAAGCCCTGGTAGGGCTCGTCGAGCAGCAGCACGTCCGGCTCGCTGAGGGTGGTCATGGTCAGGTTCAGCTTCTGCCGGGTGCCGCCGGAGAGGTCGCGGGCGAGGACGTCGCCCTCGGTCTCCCAGCCGAGGTGGCGGGCCGCCGCCCGGCCGGCGCGGCGGGCCGGCCACCGGGCCACGCCCCGGCCGGCGCCGATCAGCACGAAGTGCTCGTCGGGCAGCAGGAAGTCGGCGGTGCCGCCCTGCTGGGGGCAGTAGCCGACCCGGCCGGAGACGGTCACCTCCCCGGCGTCGGGGGTGACCAGCCCGGCGCAGACGCGCAGGAAGGTGCTCTTGCCGCAGCCGTTCGCCCCGATCACGGCGGCGATCTGTCCGGCCCGGACGGTCAGCGACGCGTCGTGCAGGACGGTGCGTCGGCCGTACCGCTTGGTGATGCCCCGCGCGTGCAGCCGGACCGGTCCGGGACGCGGACCGGGCGAGGTGCCGATGGTCTCGACGATCGCGGCGGCGTAGTCGTGCGGCCGGCCGAAGACGACCCACGGGTCGCCCCCGCCGTCGCGCAGGTGCGTGGCGGCCTCGGCGACCACGTGCCGGGCGGCGTCCGCCCGGACCCGGCGCCGGTCCAACTCGGCCGCGAACGCCCGCAGCCACTCGTCGGCGTTCATCCGTCGACCTCCTTCGTGACGAGGCCGGTCACCGGGGCGACGAACGCGAGCCAGGCGCTGCCGCCCTGGTGCAGGGTCGCCCGCCCGCTGTCGGTGAGCCGGTAGTACTTGCGGGCGGGGCCGGATGCGCCCTCCCGCCACTCGGCGGTGACCAGACCGGTGCGTTGCAGGCGCAGCAGTACCGGGTAGAGCGTGCCGCCCTGGATCGGCCCGATGCCGGCGGCCTCCAGCGCCTGGGCGAGCTGGTAGCCGTAGGACTCGCCCTCGCGTAGCAGGGCCAGGACGCAGAGGTCGAGCACCCCGCGCAGCCACTGCCCGCGCCGGTCGGATTCCACCCGAGGAACATAGCGGCGCCACCTAGATGGCACAACTACCTAGCCGGCTGCGGCTGCCCGCCGCAGGGGCCGGGGCCAGCTCAGCCGGCGACGACGTCCGAGACCACGACGGTCACGTTGTCCGGCGCGCCGGCCTGGTGGGCGAGCTTGACGAGCTGCTCGCCGCACTGGTGGCGGTCGCCGTACGTGTGCAGCGCGGCGGCGATCGTGCCGTCCTCGACGTAGTCGGAGAGCCCGTCGCTGCACAGCAGCAGCCGGTCGCCGGCGACCACCGTGAGCACCCCGATCGCCGGGGGAGTGTCCGAGCCCTGCACCGCCCGGGTCACCAGGGACCGCTGCGGGTGGTGCCGCGCCTGGTCGGGCGAGAGCGCCCCCTGGTCGACCAGCGCCTGGACGAAGGTGTCGTCGCGGGTGAGCTGGGTCAGCTCCCCGTCGCGCAGCAGGTAGCAGCGGGAGTCACCCACCTGGGCCAGCACCAGCGCGTCCCCGGCGAGCAGGGCGGCGGTCAGCGTCGTACCCATGCCGTCGCGGGCCGGGTCGACGGTGATGGCGGCGTGGATGCGCCGGTTCGCGGTGCTCACCACGGCCCGCAGCGCCGCGGCTGCCTCGTCGGGGGTGGTCGGCGGGCTCAGCTCGTCCAGGATGCGGATGACGATCTCGCTCGCCACCTCGCCCGCGGGCAGGCCGCCCATGCCGTCCGCGACCGCGACGAGGCGGTCACCGGCGAGGGCGGAGTCCTCGTTGTTGGTGCGGACCAGGCCGATGTCGTTGAGGATGGCCGAGCGGAGGATCAGCGTCATGGGGACAAGCTTGCCAAGAACACCCTCCCGCCGTCTCTACGCACTACTGCGTAGGGTTGGGGAATGATGCCGGTGTCCATGGTCGGGCGCGCCGGTGAGCTGGCCGAGCTCGACCGGGCGTGGTCCACCGTGGTCACCTCCCGGCGCTCCGCGCCGGCCGTCGCGGTGATCACCGGTGAGGCCGGGGTGGGGAAGTCCCTGCTGGTCGCGGCCGCCCTGGACGCGTTCGCCCCCCGGCCGGCGGCGGTGCTCTCCGGCGCCGCCCGGGTGCACAGCCCCGCCCCGTACGACTGGTTGGCCGCCGTTCTCACGGGCCGGGACACGAGCCGGCTCGACCTGCCGCCGGACGCGCTGGCCTGGCTCGCCCAGCAGCCGACCGCGCCGCGCGAGCGCTACGCGCCGGGCACCCTGCTGCGGCTCGCGGTGCGGGTCGTCCGGCTGCTGGTCGGCGCCGGCCCGGCCGTACTGGTGGTGGAGGACCTGCACGCCCTCGACCCGGCCAGCCTGAACCTGGTCGGCGAGCTGGCGACCGCCGCCGATCTGCCGGCGCTGCTGGTGGTGGCGAGCCGGCCCGCCGAGGACGCCGTCGCGCCGGACCTCGCGATCCGCGCCCTGGCCCGGCTCTGCGGCGTCCGGGGCGCCGTCCGCCAACACCTCGGACCGCTGCTCCCGGCCGAGGTCGCCGCGGTGCTGACCCAGGTGTACGCGGACCCGCGCCCGTCCGGCCGGCTGGTGCGCGCCGTCTGGCAGCGCACCGGCGGCAACCCGTACGCGCTGACCGAACTGCTCGCCGCGCACGCCGGCCGGGGGCCCGAG
This sequence comes from Micromonospora sp. NPDC023633, assembly GCF_040640035.1. Taxonomy (NCBI): domain Bacteria; kingdom Bacillati; phylum Actinomycetota; class Actinomycetes; order Micromonosporales; family Micromonosporaceae; genus Micromonospora; species Micromonospora sp. NPDC023633. The sequence continues at coordinate 27,454 of NZ_JBFABB010000021.1, forward strand.
GCGCTGCTCCGGCCGCCGCCCGCCCCGCGCCCGCCGAGGGTGGCGCCGCACCGACCCGCCGACCCGGTCGACGCCGAGCTGACCGGGCGGGAGATCGAGGTGCTGGGCTGCCTGGTCGCCGGGATGTCCAACAAGCAGGTCGCGCGGGCCCTCGGCATCTCGGTGCGGACGGTCACCGTGCACGTGTCCAACCTGCTGCGCAAGACCGGGTCGGCGTCGCGCACCGAGGCGGCGATCTGGGCGGTGCAGCGGCGACTGCCGGTGCCGACCCCGGTCGACGGCTGAGCCGACGGGACCGGGCCAGCGCGGTCCGCGTCGCCGGCGGGTGCTCAGGGGCGGGGGTAGCGGAGCAGGAGGCTGGCCGCGACCTCCTCGTCGCCGACGGCGGCGTACACGTGCGGCACGTCCGACGTCCAGCGCAGGTGCCCGCCGGCGCCGGCGGTCAGCGGCGCGTCGACCGGCCCGGCGCGCAGCACGCCCGAGAAGACGGTGACGTGCTCGGTGACGCCCCGCTGGTGCGCGGGGGAGAGCTGCTCCGGGCCGGGCGCGACCAGCATCCGGTACAGCTCGTAGGTGGCGTCGGAGTCCTCGAAGACCTCCAGCAGGATGGCGCTGACCGCGGCGCCGCGGACGGTCGGCCCGGAGGCCGGGCCGGAGAGCACGGCCGTCAGCGGTACGCCGAGCTGCGCGGTGATCGCGTAGAGCGTCTCCAGGGTCGGGTTGCGGGTGCCGTTCTCCAGGCCGGAGAGGGTCGCCTTCCCCACCCCGGCGAGCCGGGCGAGGGTGGACAGCGACATCGCCCGCTCCTCGCGCAGGGCGCGTACCCGGCGACCGACGGCCTCGGCGCCCGGATCGGGGGCCGATCGGTGGACTGGTGACGTCTGCGGCACCCCGCTATGGTGCTACAGGTCCGTGTTCCGTAAACGGAACGGTCGGGGGAGGCGGGATGGCGGGACGGTCGCAACCGGTGCTGGCGGGCGTGGTGACCGCGCTGGTCGGGTTCGCCAGTTCGTTCACGGTGGTGCTGGCCGGCCTGCGGGCCGTCGGCGCCTCCGACGCGCAGGCCGCGTCCGGGCTGCTGGCGGCGTGCGTGGCCGCCGGTATCTCCGCCGTCTGGCTGGGCCTGCGGCACCGGATCCCGATGAGCGTCGCCTGGTCCACCCCGGGCGCGGCGTTGCTGGTCGCCACCGGTGCGGTGCCCGGCGGTTGGCCCGTCGCCGTCGGGGCGTTCCTCGTCTCGGGTGCGCTGATCGTGGCCGCCGGGCTGTTCCCCGCGCTCGGGCGGGCTGTCGCGGCGATCCCCCGGCCGATCGCGGGCGCGATGCTCGCGGGCGTCCTGCTGCCGCTCTGCACCGCCCCCGTCCGCGCGCTGGTCGAGGTGCCCCGCCTGGCCGTCCCCGTGGTGCTGGCCTGGCTGCTGCTGCACCGGTTCGCCCGCCGGTGGGCGGTGCCGGGCGCGCTGGTCGTCGCGGTGGCGGCGATCGCGCTGACCACCCCGGTCTCCGGGCTCGGCGGCGCCCGGCTGCTGCCCGCGGTCGAGCTGACCGCCCCGGCCTGGAACGTCTCCGCCCTGATCGGCCTGGCGTTGCCGCTCTTCCTGGTCACCATGGCCGCGCAGAACGTCCCCGGGATGGCGGTGCTGGTCGGCTACGGCTACCGGCCGCCCTTCGGCGCCGCGCTGCGCGCCACGGGTCTGACCACCGTGGTCGCCGCGCCCGCCGGCGGGCACGCGGTCAACCTCGCCGCGATCACCGCCGCGCTGGCCGCCGGCCCGGACGCCCACCCGGACCCGGACCGTCGCTGGATCGCCTCGGTCACCGCCGGGATCGGGCTGGCCCTGCTGGGGCTGGGTGCCGGGGCGGCCACCGCGCTGGTCGCGCTCGCCCCGCCGGTGCTGATCGAGGCGGTCGCCGGGCTGGCGCTGCTCGGCGCGCTGGCCACCGCGCTCACCTCGGCGCTGGCGGAGCCGGCGGCCCGGGAGGCCGCGGTGGTCACCTTCGTGGTCACCGCCTCCGGGGTGAGCCTGGTCGGCGTGGGCGGCGCGTTCTGGGGACTGGTCGCCGGCGGGGCGATGCTCCTGCTCTTCCGCCAGCGCTCCGGCGGGTCGGCCGCGCCGCAGCCCGCGACCGGGCCTGCGACCGCATCGCCAGGGTCCGATGCGGCTGGGCTGGCTTCGGCCGAACCGGGTGCGGTCGGGCCGGGTACGGTCGGGCCGGCTTCGACAGGACCGGAGTCCGTCGCGGTCGCCCCGTCGCCGAGTGGCGGCCGGGCCGGCGGCGCCTGACCGCTGCGGCGGTGCGTTCGGGCGGGCACGCTGCGTGGTGCGTTCGGGCGGGCACCCGGCCGGCGGCGGTGCGTCGCTCACTCCTCGGGCGGCAGGTCTCGGGCCGGGACGTCGAGGCGTACCTGATCGTCGGTGACGGCTGCGATCTGCTCGGCGAGCACGTAGACCGCGCCGGTGCGGACCAGGGTGGTGGAGACCTTCAGGTAGCCGCTGTGCAGCAGCCGGGCCGCCAGGTCGGCCGGCACGTCCGGCTCCTCCACGGCCGTCGACTCGATCAGCTCGTCCAGGCTGCTGCCCGGGTCGGCGGTCGGCGCCTGCACGGTCACGGCGTTCGGGTCGCCCCGCTGGACGAGGTCGACGGTGCCCACCTCGGTGCCGTCCACGTCGATCACCCGCATGCCCGTGGTGACCCGGGAAACTGTCGCCTGTCGCTCGATGCCCTGCTGCTCCATCCTGGCGCGGTTCCCGGCCCCCGCTCCGGCTAAACCGCACCCGCCCCTCGACGGGCCTCGCTCAGGACTCGGGGGACCATGCGCTCGGCGGGCGGGGGGAGAGCTCACGCCACGTGTCGGTGCCCTGGAGCAGCGCCCGGACCGTCTCCTCGGCCTCGTCGGCGGTGTCGTGCTCGTAGAACCGGGAGACGCCCTCGGAGCCGCCGGCGCGCTGCTCGACGTGCCACCGGTCGCCGTCCACCCGGAGGAAGACGTCGCGCCGGGCCAGCCGGCCCCATTTCCCGTTCCACCAGTGCTTCCGCTGCTCCATGGCGGGGACTCTATCGAACAGGCGTACGAAAATGTGCGGCCCCTGCGGGAATCCCGCAGGGGCCGATGTGCGTGCGTCGGGTTCAGCGCCCGGTGGGTGGTTCCTCCCGGCGGCCGAGCACGTCGTCGAGCGCGCCGCGCCGCTGTCCGGGGGTGGTGTGGCCGGCGGCGACCAGGGCGTCGCGGATCTCGGTGAGCAGCCGGACCTCCTCGCTCGGCGCCTTCGGCGGCGGCTCCTCGCCCCGCTTGCGCCGCTCGGCCAGCTTGTTCATCGGGAACACCACGAGGAAGTAGAGCGCCGCCGCGGTGAGCAGGAAGGTGATCAGCGCGTTGACGAAGGCCACCCAGTCGAACGGGATCTCGCGGAACGTCGGCGTGGACCCGGTGAGGCCGTTCTTGCTGCCGGTGAGCAGCGCGATGAGCACCCGGACCAGCGGTTCCAGGAACGACTTGGTGAGCTGGGTGACCACGCCCGTGAACGCGGCACCGATGACGACACCGACCGCCAGGTCGACGACGTTTCCGCGCATGATGAAGTCTTTGAAGCCCTTGAGCATCCGTACTCCCGAGGTGTCCGGTCTTCCGTCCGGCACAACCTATGCCCCGGGCGTGGGCTCCAGAAAAGCGCCGGCCTCGATCGCCGCCCGGTCCGGATCGCCGGCCCGGATCGCCTCGACCAGCCGGGAGTGGTCGACGTAGCGCTCCGGCTCCAGCGCGTCGCCCATCGACTGGGCGACCGTGCTGCGCAGCGCCGCGCCGACCGAGGCGTACAGCTCGGCGAGCATGCCGTTGTGCGCCGCCGCGACCACGGCGGTGTGCAGCGCCGCGTCGGCCTCCACGAACTCGTCGACCCGGCCGCCGCGCCAGGCCGCCTCGCGGGCGGCGAGCGCGCCGTCCAGGGCCGCCAGGTCCTCGGCCGTGCGCCGCAGCGCGGCGAGCCGGGCGGCCTCCACCTCGAAGGCGCGGCGGACCTCGACCACCTCGGCCATCCGGTCGGCGGTGAGCCGGCGGGCCACCACCGGGGCCAGTTCGTCGGTCGACACCACGTACGTCCCGGAGCCCTGCCGGCACTCCAGCACCCCGGCGTGCACCAGCGCCCGCACCGCCTCGCGGACCGTGTTGCGCCCCACGCCGAGCGCCGCGACCAGCTGCGGCTCGGTGGGGATCCGCCCGCCGACCGGCCACTCGCCCCCGAGGATCCGCTCCCTGAGCTGCGCGATGGTCTGCCGCACCCGGTGTCCCCGGGGCGGCGCGGCGGCGGAATCAACCGACGGTGGCACTGGTTACAACACCTGCCCGGAATTCATCCCATGATTGTAGGTTCGGACGCATGACCCCGCCAACCACCGCCGTTCCGGCCGCCCCCGTCGACGCCGGCGCCTCGCCGGATGCGGCGGCTACCGCCGTCCGGTCGTCCCGCGCCGCCACCGCGCCGGCCGGTCCGGTCGCCGGTGGCCTGCTCGTGCTCGTCGGCATGCTGCTCGTGGCGCTCAACCTGCGGGCCGCTATCACCAGCCTCGGCGCCCTGCTCGACGAGGTGCGCGGCGGCCTGGCTCTCTCCGGGGCGCTCGCCGGGGTCGTGACCACCCTGCCCGCGGTCGCCTTCGCCGTCTTCGGGTCACTCACTCCCCGGCTGGTCCGCCGGAACTCCCCGGCCCGGGTGCTGGTGGTGGCGATGCTGATCCTCGCCGCCGGGCAGCTCGTCCGGGTCGGTACGGACTCCGCGCTGGTCTTCATCGCCGGCAGCGCCCTCGCGCTGGCCGGGATCGCGGTGGCGAACGTCCTGCTCCCGCTCCTGGTCAAGCAGTACTTCCCGCACCGCATCGGACTGGTCACCGGGGCGTACTCGATGACGCTGACGGTGGGCGCGACCGTGGCCGCCGCGGCGGCGGTGCCGGTGGCGCACCTCTTCGGCACCTGGCGGGCCGGGCTCGCCGTCTGGGCCGGGCTGGCCCTGGTGGCCGTACTCCCGTGGGTGCCGCTGGCGCTGCGGGCGCGCGCGGCCCGACGGGCGGCGACCCCGACGGCGGTGGCGCCCCGTCCCCGCCGGATCCGGCCCGGGCGGACCCGGCTCGGCTGGGCGATGGCGGTCTACTTCGGGACGCAGTCGCTGGGCGCCTACGCGATCATGGGCTGGCTGGCCCAGCTCTTCCGCGACGCGGGCTACCGGCCGCAGGACGCCGGCCTGCTGCTCGCCGGGGTGACGGCGCTGGGCGTGCCGATCGCGCTGCTGATGCCGACCCTGGCCGGGCGGCTGCGCACCCTGCACCCGCTGGTGCTCACGCTCTCCGCCGCGATGGCCCTCGCCTACGTCGGGATGGCCGTCGCGCCGCACGACGGGGCGCTGCTCTGGGTGGTGCTGCTCGCGATCGGGCAGAGCGCCTTCCCGATGATCCTGGCCACCATCGGGCTGCGCGCGCGGACCGCCGAGGGGACGGTGGCGCTCTCCGCGTTCAGCCAGAGCGTCGGCTATCTCATCGCCGCGCTGGGGCCGCTGCTGGTGGGCATCCTCTACGGAACGACCGGCGGCTGGACCGCCCCGATCGGGTTCCTGCTGGCGGCCCTCGCCGTGCAGACCTGCGCGGGCATGGTGATCGCCCGTCCCCGACACATCGAGGACGAGGCGTGAGGAGGGACCGTCAGGAGGTGGCCGGCGTGGGATCGCCGGCCACGGCCTGGTCGACCGTCGGGTAGGTGTGCAGCACCTCGACGAGACCGCTCACCTCGAGGATGCGGAGCACGCCCCGCTGCGGAGCGGCCAGCCGTACCACGCCGCCCGCCTCGTCGCAGCTGTTCTTGGCCCGGACGAACACCGACAGCCCCGTGGAGTCGCAGAACGAGACGTTCGCCAGGTCGAAGACGAGTCGGCTGCGGCCCTTGTCGAGCAGGTCGGTGATCTGGTCCTGCAACTGCGGTGCGGTCGCCATGTCCAGCTCGCCCGCGACCGACACGACGACCACGTCGCCGCGCTGTTCCGTGTGCACCGTCAAGGACATTCGCCAGACCTCCTGTTATCGGGGAAACGGTATCCCACGATCGGGGTGGTACGCAGAACGGGAGCCGGTATCCGGTGGCCGCCCTAATTCGTTTGCCCTGTGGCAAGTAGCGCTCCGGCCTCCGGTGATAGAGTCCGCCGTCGAGGTCGAAGGGGGTTCACCATGGCGTTGAGCGTCGAGGAAAGCAGCCGGCTGGCCGGTCTGCTGACCGGTCACGCCGAGCGGATCATGCAGCGCTGGACGGAGATCGCCGCCGGGTCGCTGCGCGGGCGACTCAGTCAGGGCGAGCTGCGCCGGCAGATGCAGGAGCTGCACTCTAGCATGATCACCGCGAGTCAGCAGGGTGCCGTCGACCTCGACTCCGAGCAGGCGACGGAGCTGCGCGCCGTGCTCTCCGAGCTGTCCCGGGGACGCGCCCGGCAGGGCTTCTCCGCCTCCGAGACCGCGGTCAGCGTGTTCTCGCTCAAGGAGGTGCTGCTGGAGCTGATGGAGGCCGAGGGCGGCCCCCACACGCTCCGCGACTACGTCGCCTTCTCGGGGCTGATCGACCAGATGGGTCTGTTCACCTTCGAGAGCTTCGTACGCACCCGCGAGAGCCTCATCGCCGACCAGGCGGAGCAGCTGCTGGAGCTCTCCACCCCGGTGGTGAAGCTCTGGGAGGGCGTGGTCGCCGTGCCGCTGGTCGGCACCCTCGACTCGGCCCGGGCCCAGGTGGTGATGGAGCGGCTGCTCCAGACCCTGGTCGACACCGGCTCGCCCTACGCGATCATCGACATCACCGGCGTGCCGGCGGTGGACACCCAGGTCGCCCAGCACATCCTCAAGACCGTGGTGGCCGCCCGGCTGATGGGCGCCGACTGCATCATCTCCGGCATCCGGCCGCAGATCGCGCAGACCATCGTGGCCCTGGGCATCGAGTTCGGCGACATCGCCACCAAGGCCAGCCTCGCCGACGCGCTGCGGCACGTGCTCCGGCTCACCGGGGTCGAGACCGGCCGCCGCCAGCGCCGGGAGGCCTGATGGAGCGGGTGCCGATCCTCAAGATCGGCGACATCCTGCTGGTCTCCATCCAGGTCGACATGTCCGACCAGACGGCGGTCCAGCTCCAGGAGGACCTCGCGGAGCGGATCGTCGCCACCGGCTGCCACGGCGTGATCATCGACATCACCGCCCTGGACATCGTCGACTCCTTCGTCGGGCGGATGCTGTCGACCATCGCCTCGATCTCCAAGGTGCTCGACGCGGAGACGGTCGTGGTCGGGATGCGTCCCGCCGTCGCCATCACCCTGGTCGAGCTGGGCCTGTCGCTCAACGGAATCCGGACGGCGCTCAACGTCGAGCGGGGCATGGAGCTGATCGCGGCTGCCCACGCCGACGAGCTCGCGTTCGACGACGAACCGGACACCGAGACGACGGCGTTGTCATGACCGCCGGAGTCGACCTGGGCCAGCCGCAGGCACAGGCGATCCGCAGCGACGAGGACGTGGTCCGCGTCCGGCAGTTGGTGCGTACGGTGTCGGTGGCGGTCAAGCTCTCGCTGGTCGACCAGACCAAGGTCGTCACCGCGGCGAGCGAGCTGGCCCGCAACACCCTGGTGTACGGCGGTGGCGGCATGGTCGAGGTGACCACGGTCGACAACGGCCGGCGACGGGGCGTGCGGATCGTCTTCGCCGATTCCGGCCCGGGCATCGCCGACCTCGACCTGGCGCTGACCGACGGCTACACCACCGGCGGCGGGCTCGGCCTTGGGCTCAGCGGCGCCCGCCGGCTGGTCGACGAGTTCGACATCCAGACCGCCGCGGGTGAGGGAACCCGGATCACGGTCACCAAATGGTCCCGATGAACGACGAAGCGGTCTCCGACCGCGGAGTCTGGTTCCGGGTCGAGAGCGGCGGTGCGGCCAGCGCGGTGCGTCGGGCCGCCGAACGGCTCGGCGCCCAGCTCGACCTGACCGCCGCCCGCACGGCCGACCTGGCCATCGTCGCCGCCGAGCTGACCAGCAACCTGGTCAAGCACGCCGACGACGGTGTCCTGCTGCTTCGGCCGGTGCGGCGCGACGGGGAGGCCGGCGTGGAGCTGATCGCTCTCGACACCGGGCCGGGGATGGCCGACCTCACCGCCTCCTCCCAGGACGGGCACTCCACCGCCGGGACGCTCGGCATCGGCCTCGGCGCGATCGTCCGGCAGGCCAGCTGGTTCGACGGCTACTCCCGGCCGGATCGCGGCACCGTCCTCGCCGTCCAGGTCTGGCCGAATCGCGACGGCGGGCACGAGCGGCCCTGGGTCGGCGCGCTCAGCCGGCCGCTGGCGGGGGAGTCGGTCAGCGGCGACGGGTACGCGTGGCGGATCGTCGAGGGCCGGCGCCAGGTGCTGGTCTGCGACGGCCTGGGGCACGGGCCGCTCGCCTCCGCCGCCACCGACGCCGCGCTCGACGCGTTCCGCAAGGCGCCGGCGGGGGCGCCGTCGGCGGTCGTGGCGCACCTGCACCGCTCGATGTCGCACACCCGGGGCGCGGCGCTGGCCGTGGCCGAGCCGGACCCGTCGGCCGGGGTGCTGCGCTACTCGGGGCTGGGCAACATCTCCGCCGCCGTGGTCGGCGCGGACGGCAAGCGGCGGGGCCTGGTCTCGCTGCCCGGCATCGCCGGGCACCAGCGTCCCTCGGTCCGGGAGTACGACTACCCCTTCGACGCCGACGCCCTGCTGGTGATGCACAGTGACGGGGTGGTCGACCGCTGGCAGTTCGCCGACTACCCCGGTCTCGTCGACCGGTCGCCCCTGGTGGTGGCCGCGACGGTGCTGCGGGACGCCGGCACGCGTCGCGACGACGCCTGCGTCCTGGCCGCCCGGGCATGGTCGTGACCGGACCCGCGGGGGCTCCGCTGCTGACGATGGCGCTGCGGGTCGAACACGACATCTTCGTCGTGCGGCAGCGCGGCCGTGAGGTCGCCGCCGCGGTGGGGCTGGAGCACCAGGACCAGGTACGCATCGCCACGGCGCTCAGCGAGGTCGCCCGGGACCTGCTGCACTCGGTCGGCGGGGCGGAGGTGGCATTCGTCATCGCCGATGACCCCGCCGACGGCAGGCGGCACCTCCGGGTGGACCTCGTCCCGGTGCGTCCGCTGCCCGACGGGCGGTACGAGCCGCAGTCCGGCGCCGTGGCGCGTTTGGTGGACAAGTTGGGCGTGGTGACACGGCAGGGGGATACGGTCGTGAGGATGTCCCGACGTGTTCCGGTCACCGCAGAGGTGCTGACCTCCGAGCGTCTCGCCGAGCTGCGGTCCGAGCTCGACCGGAACGCCCCGGGCAGCGCCCTGGACGAGTTGGCCGCCCAGAACGCGCAACTGATCGCCGCCCTGGACGAGGTACGCAGCCAGCGCGACGAGCTGGCCGTCCTGAACGAGGAGCTGGCCGAGACCAACCGGGGCGTGATGGCGCTCTACAACCAGCTCACCGAGGAGCTGGAGGAGACCAACCGCGGCGTGGTGGCCCTCTACGCCGAGCTGGACGAGAAGTCCGCCCAGCTGCGCGCGGCGAGCGAGTCGAAGAGCCGCTTCCTGGCGAACGTCAGCCACGAGCTGCGGGCGCCGGTCACCGCGATCATGGGGCTGGGCCGGCTGCTCGGCGACTCCGCGTCCGACCCGCTCACCGCCGAGCAGGCCCGCCAGGTCGGGCTGATCCGCTCCTCGGCGGGTGACCTCCTCACGCTGGTCAACGAGCTGCTCGACCTGGCCAAGGCCGAGTCGGGCCGGATCGAGCCCGACTGGGCCGAGGTCGACCTGCGGCCGGTCTTCGGCCAGTTGCGGGGCACGCTGCGGGCCCTGGCCACCCGGCCCGACGTGGAGCTGGTGGTGGAGGAGCCGCCCGTCCCGGCGACGCTGCGTACCGACGAGGTGCTGCTCGCCCAGGTCCTGCGCAACCTGCTGCACAACGGGCTCAAGTTCACCGAGCGCGGCGAGGTCCGGCTGCGGGCGGAGCGGCGGGACGACCAGTGGTCGCTCACCGTCTCCGACACCGGCGCGGGCATCCCGCCGGAGCTGCACGAGCGGATCTTCGAGGAGTTCTACCAGGTGCCCGGCGCGACCCGGGTCGGCGGCACCGGCCTCGGCCTGCCGTACGCGCGGCGGTTGGTGACCCTGCTCGGCGGCACCCTGGTGGTGTCCAGCGAGCCGGGCCGGGGCAGCACGTTCACGGTCACCCTGCCCACGGGAGGAGCGTGACCGTGGAGGGTGGCCCGGTGACGGTGCTGGTGGTCGACGACAGCCCCACCAAGCGCTACCTCCTGGTCAGCTGGCTCTCCCGGGCGGGCTTCACCGTGCTGGAAGCCGAGACCGGCACCGAGGCGCTGGCCCGGGTCGGGGTGGACCCGATCGACCTCGTGGTGCTCGACGTGCGGCTGCCCGACCTGAACGGGTTCGAGGTCTGTGAACGGATCAAGGTGGCGCACCCGGCGATGCCGGTGATCCACGTGTCCGCGCACGCGGTGGACGTGGCGGACCGGGCGCAGGGGCTGACCCGGGGCGCGGACGCGTACCTGGCCGAGCCGATCGAGCCGGAGGAACTGGTCGCCACCTCCCACGCGGTGCTGCGCTACTACCGGGCCCGGCAGCGCGCGGAGCTGCTCGCCGAACGGCTGCTCGGGCTCGCCGACACCACCGTGGCGGTGCACTCCGCCCGGAGCTTCGCGCGGCTGCTGGAGGCGGCGGCGACCGGCGCCGCGCAGATCTTCAAGAGCCCGGCCGCCGTGATCGCCGAGACGTTCGACGGCGACTGCCTCGCCGGGATCGCGGACGGCCCCGGCGGCACGGCCAGCATCGTCCCGTGGATCGTCGACGACACCGGGGTGCCGACCGGGACGACGGTCCGGGTGGACGCGCCGGCCGCCTGGGGTCTGGTCGACTGGCCGGTGGACGACACGGTCACGGTGGCCGCCGCCCGGCTGCGCGAGGACCGCGCGCCGCTCTACGTCGTCGTGCCCACCGCCACGCAGACCGCCCGCACCCCGGTGCTGCGGCAGCTCGCCCAGGCGGTGGCGGCGGCGGTGGAGGGGCAGCGCTCCTTCGACGAGGAGCACCGGATCGCGGTGACCCTCCAGCGCAGCCTGCTGCCGCGCCGGATACCGCAGGTCAACGGGCTCGACCTGGCTGTCCGCTACGAGCCGGCGAGCGCGCAGACCGAGGTGGGTGGCGACTTCTACGAGCTGGTGATGCTCGACGGTCACCTGCTGCTGGCGATCGGCGACGTGGCCGGCCACTCGCTGCACGCCGCGACGGTGATGGCCGAGCTGCGGCACGCGGTGCGGGCGTACGCGGTGGAGGGGCACCAGCCGGGCGAGATCCTGGACCGGGTCAACGACCTCATGCGCACCCTGCTCCCCAACGAGCTGGCCACGATCTGCGTGCTGCTGCTGCACCCACCCAGCGGCCGGGTGCGGCTGGCCAGCGCCGGTCACCTGCCGCCGGCGCTGAGCCTGGACGGCAAGGTGGAGTTCGTGCAGCACTCGGCCCCGCTGCTCGGGGTCCGCGCGCAACGGCCGCCCGACCTGGAGTTCGTGCTGCCGGCCGGGGCGACGCTGGTGTTCTACACCGACGGCCTGATCGAGCGGCGGGACACCACGATCGACGACGGGCTGGCCGCGCTGGCCGTGGCCGCCGGCCGGGTCGACGACGACCTGGACCGGTTCTGCGAACGGCTCCTCGTCGAGCTGGCCCCGCCGGAGATCCACGACGACGTCGCCGTGGTCGCTCTGCGCCGCCGCTGACCGCCGGCCGCAGGTCAACCCAGCGAGCGGCCGCAGGTCAGCCGAGCGAGCGGGCGTACGCGGCCGGGGAGACCCCGGCGACGGCGGTGAACTCGCGGACCAGGTGGGCCTGGTCGCTGTAGCCCAGGTCGGAGGCGAGCGCCGCCCAGTCCTGCGGCCCGCCGGCGGCCTGCTCGATCGCCTCCTGGAGCCGGTAGCGCCGGATGACCCATTTGGGGCCGACGCCGACGTACTCCAGGAAGAGCCGCTGCAACCGGCGGACGGAGCTGTCGTGTCGCCGGGCGAAGTCGCTCACCCGCAGGATGTTCCGGTCGGCGCGGATCTCCTCGACCAGCGCGATGACCTCGTCGGCGACCGGGTCCGGCTCGGGCGCCCAGGCGGTGAGGAAGGCGTCCAGCGCGGCGCAGCGCTCGTCGTCCGTACCCTCGCAGACCGCGCCGCCCCCGACGGGTCGCGGGGTCGGGTCGGCACCGGTCGGGTCGGCGGCGGTGGGGCTGCTGGCGAGGGGTAGGCGCCGGCCGGTCAGCTCGGCGATCGGCCGTCGCCAGTAGGGTCGGAAGCCGCCCGGGCGGAACTGGACCCCGCAGACCTGGCCGGCGCTGGCCAGCGTGATCGACAGGAGCCGCAGCCCGACGCCGGCGATCTCGGCGGTCTCGGGGGCGCCGTCGTGGCGGGCGAAGACCACGTTCACCGCGGGATGCGGCACGACCCGCTGCACGAACGGCTCGGTCAGCTGCCAGTCGACGAGCCAGTAGTGCTCCACGTAGGGCAGGAGCGTGGCGGCGGGCAGGAAGCGGCGGAGCCGGACCCGCCGCAGCAACCGGTGGGGGTCCAGAATTCCCCGGCTGTCGCGGCGCGGCTGGTGTCGCATTTCTTCAAGACGATCCTCATACGCTGAACCTATGTCCACAAAGACTAGTGATCTGCTGGCAGCCGCGGCACCCCGTACCGTCGCGGTCATCCGGGGAATCTCCGACGACCAGTTGGACCTGCCGACCCCCTGCAGCGACTATGCGGTACGCGATTTGCTCAACCACTTCTACCAGGCGGTACTCAACCTCCGGGTCCTCGCGGGCAAGCAGCAGCCGGAGTGGGTGGAGAAGCCCGACCACCTGACCGAGGGCTGGCGCGACCGGTTCGAGGGCGAGATCGGGAAACTCGTCGAGGCGTGGTCGGATCCGGCCGCCCTGGAGGGTGACTCGCCGGGCATGGGGATGCCGCAGGAGACGGTCGGCAGCATCGCGCTGCTCGAACTCACGGTGCACGGTTGGGACCTGGCCATCGCCACCGGCCAGCCGTTCCAGCCCGCGCCGGAGGCGCTGCCCCCGATCTACGCGTTCATGGAGCAGCGGGGTCCGGTGGCCCGCGAACGCGGTCTCTTCGCGGAGCCGGTGGACGCGTCCTCCTCGGACGATTCGGAGATCGATCGTCTCCTCGCCCTGACCGGTCGGCAGCCCGCCTGGTCGGCCGGCGCCTGATCGGACAGCCCTCTCCTTCTCGCAGGCCCGCGCGGCACCCCGCCGCGCGGGCCTTCTTGACAGCCACTATTCACCCGGCGAATAGTGACCCGGGTGTCCACACCGCACGTGCTGCTCGGGCTGCTGGCCGCCGGCAACCGGCACGGCTACGAGCTGAAGCGCGCCCACGACGAGCGCCTGCCCCGTGCCAGGCCGCTGGCGTTCGGGCAGGTCTACTCGACCCTCGGCCGGTTGCAGCGGGACGGCCTGGTGGCGCCGGCCGGGCAGGACCGCGAGGGTGGTCCCGACCGCACCGCGTACGCGCTGACCGGTGACGGCCGGGCCGCGCTGGAGCGGTGGCTCGCCGAGGTCGAGCCGCCGATGCCGTACGTCGCCAGCACGCTCTTCGCCAAGGTGGTCGTGGCGCTGCTGGTGGCCGACGCGGACCGGGCCCGGGCCTACCTCGTCGCCCAGCGCCAGGCCCACACCGAGCGGCTGCGCGAGCTGACCGCAGTGAAGACGGCGCCCTCGGCCAGCCTGGACGACATCGTCGCGGCCGACTTCGCCATCGCCCATCTCGACGCCGACCTGCGGTGGTTGCAGACCACCCTGGGCCGGGTCGCCGACTGGCACCGGGAGGTGCACTCGTGACGCAACTTCAGGCTCGCGGCGTGGTCAAGGCCTACGGGCGGACACCCGCGCTGCGCGGCGTCACCCTCGACGTCGCCGAGGGGGAGATCGTCGCCATCACCGGCCCGAGCGGCTGCGGCAAGTCCACCCTGCTGCACTGCCTCGCCGGCATCCTGCGCCCGGACGCCGGCGAGGTGAGCTGGAACGGGCACCGGATCGACACCTGGTCCGAGGCGGCACGGTCCAGGCTGCGGCGCACCGAGTTCGGCGTGCTCTTCCAGTTCGGCCAGCTCGTCGCCGAGCTGACCGCCGCCGAGAACGTCGCCCTTCCGCTGCTCCTCGCCGGCGTCCGGCGGCGCGAGGCGCGGACGGCGGCCCTGTCCTGGATGGACCGGCTCGGCGTGGCCGAGCTGGCCGACGTCCGGCCGGGCGAGATGTCCGGCGGGCAGCAGCAGCGCTGCGCCACGGCGCGGGCCCTGGTCACCGAGCCCCGGGTGCTCTTCGCCGACGAGCCCACCGGCGCGCTGGACACGCTCACCGGCGAGCAGGTGCTCACCCAGCTGGTTCGGCTCGCCCGCGAGCAGCGGACCACGGTCGTCCTGGTCACCCACGAGCCGCAGATCGCCGCGTACGCCGACCGCGAGGTCATCCTCCGCGACGGCACGGTCGACCACACCGGGCTCGGCCTCGACACCCCGCTGCCCGGCGGCCACCGGTGAGACCGTCGACGCTGGTACGCCTCGCCCTGGCCGGCACCCGCACCGACACCGTCCGGGTGGCGCTGACCGCGCTCAGCGCCGCCCTGGCCACCCTCGCCGCCCTGGCCGCGCTCACCGTGCTGGCCATCCCCACCCCGCCCGCCACCGACGGCAACAGAAGCCGCTGGTCCGAGCAGTACGCCAACCAGCTGCTCGTCGAGCCGGGGCTGCGCGGCGGCACGGCCTTCGCCCTGCTGCTGCTCATGATTCCCGTGCTGGCGTTGGCCGGGCAGTGCGCCCGGCTCGGGGCCCCGGCACGGGACCGCCGGCTGGCCGCGCTCCGGCTGGCCGGCGCCACCCCGGGCCAGGTGACCCGGATCGCCGTGCTGGAGACCGGCGTGGCGAGCCTGCTCGGCACGCTGGCCGGCGCGTCGGTCCACTTCGCCGGCCGGGAGCTGTTCGACCGGCCCGACGCCCAGGGCCGGCTCGTCCTCCCCACCGACGTGCTGCCCCCGGCGGGCGAGCTGGCGGCGGTGCTGGTGGGGCTGCCGGTCGTGGCGGCGCTGGCCACCGCGCTGATGCTGCGCCGGGTGAGCACGACCCCGTTCGGCGTGCTGCGTACGCACCGCCGGGAACGCGGCCCCCGACCCTGGGCGGGCGTCCTCATCTGCGTCGGGCTCGTGGCCTTCCTCGCCGTCGAACCGGTCACCCGCTGGTACGTCCGGCGCGGCGCCGACGGACCGTCGTGGCTGGTGCCGGCGCTGCTCGTCGGCGGCGGGCTGGCCGCGATGGTCGGGGTGGTCGTCGGCACCGGCTGGATCTCCTGGACCGCCGGGCGGATGCTGCACCGCTATGCCCGGGGGCCGGCCGCGCTGCTCGCCGCCCGCCGGCTGATGGCCGATCCGTGGGCGGGCAGCCGCACCTTCGCCGCCCTGCTGGCGGCGGTGCTCCTCGGCGCGGGCGCGGCCGGGCTCCGGGAGTACTTCGTGGCGGCCGGCGAGCTGAGCCGGTTGACCGGCGGCGGGATCGCCGGCGACTTCTACCTGCGGACCATGGACCTGGTGGACCTGGCGGTGGCGGTGGCGATGCTGGTCGCCGCCGGTGGGCTGGTCGTCGCGGTGGTGGAGGGGATCACCGCCCGGCGGCGCGCGTACGCGGCCCTGGTGGCGACCGGGGTGCCCCGGCCCACGCTCGGCCGGTCCATCGCCTGGCAGTCGCTGGCCCCGGCCGTGCCGGCGGTGGCCGTCGCGCTCGCCGTGGGCCTGCTGCTGGCCCGGGGGCTCTTCCGCGCGCCGGTCAGCACGATCCACGACGAGGTCTGCGACGCCACCGAGCAGCTCTGCGCCGACCCCGCCACCCGGGGGCGGTACGTCCGGGTCGTGGAGACCACTGAGGTGACCGTGCCGCCCGACGTACCGCTGGAACAGCTGGCCCTGCTCGGGGCCGGCGCCCTGGCGGGGGTGCTGGTGACGGTCGGCGTCGGCCTGCTCTTCCTGCGCGCGGGCACGGCCGTGGAGGAGCTGCGGGCGACCTGAGCCGGCGTAACGCGGATCCCGTCGGCGGCGCTGTAGGCGACGGAGGCCCGCAACCGGGCCGGGCCGGGCGCATCCACGCCCGGGGCTGTGCCAGGTGGCCGAGCAGCAGGAGACCATCAGATGCACCACCAGTCCGGCGGGTCACCGCCGGTTTTCGTCGACCGGACCGGGCGCCGGCGCCGGCTTGCCGTCATCGCCGGCACCGCGATGGGCCTCGGTCTGCTCACGAGCCTCGGCCTGATCGCCGCCGGCCTGTTCATGGACACGTCGGTGCCGCTGCCCGGCTGGTCGGACGACCGTCGGGCGCCGCTCGAAGCCGGGATCGACGGCCGCGACGGGGCCGATCGCCCGGCCCCGACCGGTGTGCGTCCGTCGACGGTGACCAGCACCTCGGCCCCGACGCCGACGGCCACCCGGTCCGCCGGATCCAGGTACGGCTCCGCCCCGGCCACCACCGGCCCCGCCCGGCCCGACCAGTCCGACCGACCGGGACAGGGCGACGAGCGGCGCGGTGCGAAGCCCAGCAGGTCCCCGGGAAAGCCGAGTTAGCGGGTGGCCCGTCACGTCGCGCGGCGTGACCCACGCGCGCACTGGGTCCTGCTGCTGCTCGGCCTGGTGCTGCTGCTCGCCGCGCTCACCGTCAACGGCGTGGTGACCGGGCTGGCCGGCGGCTCCGGCAGGGCGGGGGCTCCACCACCCGGCGCGGCCGTGGCCGTGCCCAAGGACGTCGTCGCGGGCGGGCCGGTGCTGCGGCTGGACCGGGACCGGCCGGTCAGCCGCTTCATGCCCGACCGGACGATCGCACTGACCTTCGACGACGGGCCGGACCCGCGATGGACGCCGCAGGTGCTCGACGCGCTGCGCCGGCACGACGCGCGCGCCACCTTCTTCGTGGTCGGCGCCCGCGTCAACGAGCACCCCGAACTGGTCCGGCGGATCCTCGCCGAGGGCCACGAGATCGGCTCCCACAGCTTCACCCACACCGATCTCGCCGCCGCGCAGAGCTGGCGGCGGGACCTGGAACTCTCGCTGACCCGCAAGGCGGTCGCCGCGGCGACCGGCCGCGAGGTCACCCTGCTGCGGCCGCCGTTCTCCTCCCATCCGTCCGCGCTGACCGGTCCGGAGTACGCGGCGCTGCGCGCCGCCGCCGGCAGCGGACACGTCGCGGTGCTCGCCGACCGGGACACCAGGGACTGGCAGCGGCCGGGCGTGCCGGCCATCGTCAAGGCCGCCAGCCCCGAGCGGGGTCGCGGCGCGGTGGTGCTGATGCACGACGGCGGAGGCGACCGGGCACAGACGGTCGCAGCCCTGGACCGGCTGCTGCCCGGGCTGGTCCGGCAGGGATACCGGTTCACCACCGTCTCCGAGGGAGTCGACGCGCCGGCCTCGATGGTGCCGGCGAGCGGCGGGAGCAGGCTCAGCGGCCACGCCCTGCGGTGGACCCAGGCCGGCGCCGGCTGGCTCGCCGGGGCGATGGACCTGCTGCTCGGGGTCGCGCTGGTGCTGGGCGTGGCCCGGCTGCTCGTGCAGGTGTGCTGCGCGCAGTCGCACGTACGGCGGGTCCGCAGGGCGAGGCGGACGCCGCCGAGGATCACCGCCCCGGTGTCGGTGATCGTGCCGGCCTACAACGAGGCCGCGAACATCGCCGCGACGGTCCGGTCGCTGATGGCCAGCGACTACCCGGCGCTGGAGGTGATCGTGGTCGACGACGGGTCCAGCGACGACACCGCCGGGATCGTCGAGCGGCTCGGCCTGCGCGGGGTGCGGGTCATCCGGCAGGCCAACGCCGGCAAGCCGGCGGCGCTGAACACCGGGGTCCGGGCCGCCCGCGCCAACCTGCTGGTACTGGTCGACGGGGACACGGTCTTCCAACCGGACACCGTGCACCGGCTGGTGCAGGGCTTCGCCGATCCGACGGTGGGTGCGATCTCCGGCAACACCAAGGTCGCCAACCGGCGTCGGCTGCTCGGCCGCTGGCAGCACCTGGAGTACGTGATCGGCTTCAACCTCGACCGCCGGATGTACGACGTGCTGGAGTGCATGCCGACCATTCCCGGCGCGATCGGCGCGTTCCGCCGCGAGGTGCTGCTCGCCGTCGGCGGGGTGCCCGCGGACACCCTCGCCGAGGACACCGACCTCACGATGAAGGTGCTGCGGGCCGGCTGGCGGGTGGTCTACGAGGAGGCGGCGATCGCCTGGACGGAGGCGCCCTCGTCGCTGCGGCAACTCTGGCGGCAGCGCTACCGCTGGTGCTACGGCACCATGCAGGCGATGTGGAAGCACCGCCACGCGCTGCGCGAGTCGGGCGCCGGCGGCAAGCTCGGCCGGCGCGGGCTGCCGTACCTGACGGTGTTCCAGATCGTGCTGCCGCTGACCGCCCCCGCGGTGGACGTCTACGCCGTCTACGGCCTGATCTTCCTGCCCTGGTCGACGCTGGTGCTGGCCTGGGCGGGGCTGCTGCTCCTCCAGGCGTTCACCGCCGCGTACGCGCTACGGCTGGACCGTGAGCGTCTCGGTCCGCTGTGGAGCCTGCCGTTCCAGCAACTGCTCTACCGGCAGGTGATGTACCTGGTGGTGGTGCAGTCGGTGGTCACCGCGCTGGTCGGCAACCGGCTGCGCTGGCAGCGGATGGTGCGTACCGGGGAGGCGGCCGCGCTGGTCGGGGCACAGGGACGGGCGCCCCTCTGACGCCCGGCGACGTCAGCCGGCGGTGAACAGGCCGGCGGAGAGCGCGAGCAGCGTCCCGGCGGCGGCCGAACAGCAGCACACCAGCAGGAACGCGACCACCGCGAGGATCGCCCAGACGCGCCGGTCACGCGCCGCCGCCCGCCACCCCGCCGCCGGTACGTCCTCGGCCGGCCCGTCGTCGTCCACCCCACCGGCCCCGGTCACTCCGGCAGTCTAGGTGCCGTCCCCGCCGTCCCGACCGCAGCGACGCGGGACCGTCGGCGTCCCCCGGATCGGGCAGGATTGGGCAATGGAGCTGGTCTCGATCACCGACGTCCGCAACGCCGCCGCCGACATCGCGGGCACCGTGCTGCGTACCCCGCTGCTGCGGACCGCATGGGACGCGCAGCTGTGGCTCAAGCCGGAGAGCCTGCAACCGGTGGGGTCCTTCAAGCTGCGTGGCGCGACCCACGCGGTCGCCCGGCTGACGCCCGAGGAGCGGGCGCGCGGCGTGGTCACCCACTCCTCGGGCAACCACGGCCTGGCGCTGGCGTACGCGGCCCGGGCGGCCGGTGTGCCGTGCCGGATCGTGGTGCCCGAGGGCGCCCCGGCGGCGAAGGTCGACCGGATCCGGGCGCTGGGCGTCGAGGTGCTGCTGGTGCCGCCCCCGCGACGCGGCCCGGAGGCGGAGCGGATCGCCGCGACGACGGGGGCGGTGCTGGTGCCGCCCTTCGACGACCGGCGGATCGTCGCCGGACAGGGCACGGTCGGGCTGGAGATCGCCGAGGACCTGCCCGACGTCGACGTGGTGCTGGTGCCCGTGGGCGGCGGCGGGCTCTCCTCCGGCGTCGCGACCGCGGTCACAGCGTTGCGGCCGGCGGCGACGGTGATCGGGGTCGAGCCGGAACTCGCCGCCGACGCCCGGGACTCGCTGGCGGCCGGCTCGGTGGTGGTGTGGGGCGAGGAACGCACCTATCGCACGATGGCCGACGGGCTGCGCCTGCCGCCGTCCGAGCTGACCCTCGCCCACCTGCGGGCCCGGCTCGACCGCATCGTCACGGTGACCGAGGAGGAGATCCGGGCCGCGATGGGCCGGCTGGTCCGCGACGCCCGCCTGGTCGTGGAGCCGAGCGGCGCGGTGGCCGTGGCCGCCCGGCTGTTCCGCGCCGCCGAGCTGCCGCCCGGTCGTACGGTCGCCGTGGTCACCGGCGGCAACGTCGACCCGGCGGTGCTGGCGGGCGTGCTGGGCTGAGGGCGGCGGGCAGGGCCCTCGTCGGGAGGGCCCTGCCCGCCGCCGCTCAGGCGCGGCCGAGGCGGTCGAGGATCCAGGCGTTGACGAACGCCTCCTCGCGCCAGGAGTCGTAACGGCCGCTCGGGCCGCCGTGGCCGGCGCCCATCTCGGTCTTCAGCAGGTAGTCGCCCTGCGGGGCGACCGCCCGCAGCCGGGCGACCCACTTCGCCGGCTCGTGGTAGAGCACCCGGGTGTCGTTGAGGCTGGTCACCGCGAGGATCGCCGGGTAGTCCACCGCCCGCACGTTCTCGTACGGCGTGTAGGACTTCATGTACGCGTAGACCTCCGGGTCGGCCAGCGGGTTGCCCCACTCCTCCCACTCGGTGACGGTCAGCGGCAGCGACGGGTCGAGGATCGAGGTGAGCGCGTCCACGAAGGGCACCTGCGCGACGATCCCGGCGAACGCGTCCGGGGCGATGTTGGCGACCGCGCCCATCAGCAGGCCGCCGGCCGAGGCGCCCCGGGCGACCAGCCGGTCGCTCGTCGTCCAGCCCGCCTTGACGAGGTGCCGGGCGCAGGCGACGAAGTCCGTGAAGGTGTTCTTCTTGGCCAGCAGCTTGCCCTGGTCGTACCAGCGGCGGCCCAGCTCGCCCCCGCCCCGGATGTGCGCGACGGCGAAGATGACGCCCCGGTCCAGCAGCGAGAGCCGGGCGACGGAGAACCACGGGTCCATGCTCGCCTCGTACGAGCCGTAGCCGTAGATCACGCAGGGGGCGGAGCCGTCCTTCGGCGTGCCGGCCCGGCAGACCAGCGAGATCGGCACCCGGGTCCCGTCGTCGGCGAGCGCCCAGTCGCGGTGCTGCTCGTAGTCGGCGGGGTCGTACGCCCGACCGTCCGGCCCGGGCTTCACCGGCTTCTGCCGGCGCAGCACCATCTGCCGGGTCACCAGGTCGTAGTCGTAGACCGAGTCAGGGGTGACCAGCGAGGCGTAGCGGAGCCGGAT
Source organism: Micromonospora sp. NPDC023633 (assembly GCF_040640035.1). Lineage (NCBI taxonomy): Bacteria > Bacillati > Actinomycetota > Actinomycetes > Micromonosporales > Micromonosporaceae > Micromonospora > Micromonospora sp. NPDC023633. The sequence continues at coordinate 48,474 of NZ_JBFABB010000021.1, forward strand.
CTGCCCGGTGCGGTACTCCGGGTTGTCGTGCAGGCCGACGCTGTAGAGCGGCTCCGGGAAGTCGATGTCGTACGCGTCGCCGCCGCCGACGGGCAGCACCCGCAGCCCGGTCAGCCCGTTGGTGCGCAGCGAGACGACCAGGTGGTCGGCGAAGGCGTCGACCGCCTCCAGCCGGGTACCGGGCGAGTGCTCGATCAGCGGCACCCAGTCGCCGGGCGCGTCCGCCGACGTGTACGCCAGCGCGAAGTCCTCGGCGCCGTCGTTGTGCAGGATCAGGAAGCGGTGCCCGTGGTGCTCGACCGTGTACTCCACGCCCTGCCGCCGGGGCGCCACGGACGCCGGCGCGCCGGTCGGGTTGCCGGCCGGGATCACCAGCACCTCGCTGGTGATCTTGCTGTGGACGTCGATGAGGATGAACCGCTCCGAGCGGCTCAGCTCCACGCCGACCCAGAACCGCTCGTCGTCCTCCTGGTAGACCACCACGTCCTCGCTGGACGGGGTGCCCAGGGTGTGCCGCCACACCCGGTTGGGGCGCCACGTCTCGTCCACCGTCACGTAGAAGAGCACGGAGGCGTCGGCGGACCAGGCGGTGCCGTAGAACGTGCCGGGCACCTCGTCGGGCAGCAGCTCGCCGGTGGAGAGGTCCTTGACCCGCAGCGTGAACCGCTCGTCGCCGGAGAAGTCCGTGGAGTAGGCCAGCCACCGACCGTCCGGGCTGACGTCGAACGCGCCGAGCGCGAAGAAGTCGTGCCCCTCGGCGAGCAGGTTGCCGTCGAGCAGCACCTCCTCGCCGTCGAGCGGCGCGCCGTCCGCGCTGACCGGCGGCTCGGTCTCGCCGTCGCGGACCGCCCGGCGGCACTGCACGCCGTACTGCTGGCCCTCGACCGTGCGGGTGTAGTACCAGTAGCCGCCCTTGCGGCCGGGCACCGACAGGTCGGTCTCCTGGGTGCGCCGGCGGATCTCCTCGAACAGGTCGGCGCGCAGCCCTTCGAGGTGCGCCGTCCGGGCCGCGGTGTAGGCGTTCTCGGCGGTCAGGTAGGCGATCGTCTCCGGGTCGTCCTTGCCGGTGAGCCAGGCGTACTCGTCGACGACGGTGTCGCCGTGGTGGGTGCGCTCGCTGGGCACCCGCTTCGCCGTGGGCACGGGGGTCTCGGTGGTCACGGCGCCACGTTACCGGCCGCGCGCCGCCCGCCGCGCGGCCTCGTCGGCGACCCGCCGCCGCATCTTTCGAACATGTGTACGATGGCCGGCATGGCGGCTGCAGCGAGTTCCACCGACCGGCCCGGAGCCCTCGACATCACCCGGCGGTTGACGGAGATCTGCGGCCCGCCGTTCGCCCGCTTCGCCGGCCCCGCCGACGAGGTGGCCGGCCGCCCGGCCCGCTGGGTGGCCGTCCCGGGCGGTGCGCACGCCGCGGCCGAGGTGCTGCGGCTCGCCGCCCGGCACGATCTGACGGTGGTGCCACGCGGCGCCGGCACGAAGATCGACTGGGGCGCCGCCCCCGACCGGGTCGACATCATGCTCGACACCGGCCGGCTCGCCGGGATCGGGCACGAGCCGGTCGGCGCGCCCACCACCGAGGTCGGAGCGGGCACCCCGCTGCGCGCGGTGCAGGCCACTCTGGACCGCACCGGGCAGCGCCTGGCACTCGACGCCCCCTCGCCCGGCGCCACCCTCGGCGGCGTGCTCGCCGCCGGTGAGGCCGGGCCGCTGCGGCACCGCCACGGCAGCCCCTGCGACCAGCTCGTCCGGGTGCGCTACCTCGACGCCGACGGCGAGCTCGTCGAGGCCGGGGGAGGCGCCGCCGGGTTGGAACTGGCCCGGCTGCTCTGCGGTTCGCAGGGGGCGCTCGGCGTGCTGGTCTCCGCGACCCTGCGGGTGCAGGCCGTCCCGGCCGGCCGGATCTGGGTCAGCCGGCCGGTGTGGACGCCGCTGGAGGTGCACGACCTGATCCGCACCGTGCTCGCCGCGCGCCTCGACCCGGCGGCGGTCGAGCTGGACCTGCCGGCCGGCGCGGGACCCCGGCCGCGCCAGGGCAGCCGGGCCGCCGCGATGGCCGCGCACCCGTCCATGACGGGGCGCGCCGGCGGCGGCCCGGCCAGCGCCGGGCGGCTGGTGGTGCTGCTGGAGGGCGGCCCGGCCGACGTCGCCGAGCGCGCGGACCGGCTCGTCGCGCTCCTCGGCGGCGGCGCGGTCGCCAGCCACGCCGCGCCCGAGTGGTGGCGGCGCTACCCGTTCGGCCCGGGCGACACGGCGCTGCGGATCGAGGTGCCCATCGCCGACCTGCACGCCGCGGTCTACGCGCTGCGGGACGCCGCCGGTGGCCCCGTCCCGGTGCGCGGCTCCGCCGGCCTCGGCGTGGTGCACGCGGCCCTGCCCGGCGCCATGTCCCCCGACCGGGTGGCGGCCATCCTGGCCGCCGTCCGCGGCGTGCTCCTCGCCCGGCAGGGCCGGTGCGTGGTGGTCTCCGCGCCGGCGGCCGTCCGGCGGGCCGTCGACCTGTGGGGCGAGCTGGCCGGGCTGGCCCGGCTGCGCGCGGCCAAGGAGCACCTCGACCCGCACCGCCGCCTCGCCCCGGGCCGGCTCCCCGGCGGCCTCTGACCGCCCGGGCAGCTCACCGGCGTGTCCCGGCGACGCCGCGCAGCAGCGGCGGACGCTCGGCGGCCTGATGGACGGTGCATGGGGCCGGGCGAAGTCGTCCGGCGGCACCGACCGATCCGAAGGGGGACCGGCCGCGTCGCGCCGTGCCGGTCCTCGCCGCGACCCGGACGCCCGCGCCGTGCCGGCCCTGCCACCGGTGCTCAGGCGGCGTCGTTGCGGAGCACCAGGATGGCGATGTCGTCGCGGGGCGCCTCGGCCGAGAAGCCGATCGCCGTCGAGCGGAGCCGGGCCGCGATCACGTCGGCCGAGTAGCCGGCCAGCGGGGCGGCGGCGTCGCGCAGCCGCTCGGTGCCGAACAGCTCCCGGCCGCGCCGCCGCTCGGTGACCCCGTCGGTGTAGAAGACCAGCGCGTCGCCCGGATCGAGCGCCACCACCGCCGTCGGGGAGGCGATCGAGTCGAGCAGCCCGAGCGCGGTGCCGCCGGTGCCGACGAAACGCGCCCCGCCGCCGGCGGGCAGCAGCACCGGCCGGTCGTGGCCGGCGAGGTGCAGGGAGACGTCGAGCTGGTTGCCGTCGCCGGGGCCGACCGCCGCCAGCGCCAGCGTGCAGTAGCGCCCACCGCCCCGCTCGAACAGCGTCTCGTTGACCCGGGCCAGCGCCTCCGGCAGCGGCTTGCCGTCGCCCACCAGCACCCGGATGACGTCGCGGACCAGGCCGGTGACCGTCGCCGCCTGCACCCCCTTGCCCGAGACGTCGCCGATCACCACCAGCCAGCGCCCGTCCGGCAGGGGCACCACGTCGTAGAAGTCGCCGCCGACGTCGACGTCACCGCCGGTCGGGACGTACTCGGCGGCGAAGCCGATGCCCTCGACCACGGGCAGCACCGGCGGCAGCAGCGACTGCTGGAGCGTGTGTGCGACGCGCCGGCGTTCGGCGTGGATTCGGGCGTTCTCGATCGCCAGCGCCGACCGCCGGGCGACGTCCTCCAGCACGGCGACCTCGTCCGGGTCGTGCCGGTGCCGCTGGTGCCGGCCGACGGCCAGCGTGCCCAGCCGCTGCCCCCGCGCGATCAGCGGGACGGCGAAGCCCTCCATCGGCGCGCCGAGCGGCATCTGGGTGCCGTTGCGGGACGCCTCGCGCAGCCGGGCCTGGACCGAGTCCGGGCCGGTCTCCTCGAGCACCTGGTGCAGCTGGGGCAGCACCGACTCGTCCGCGTGGCTGGCCGCCGCGAGGCGGAGCCGGCCCCACTCGTCGGTCGTGTGCACCGCGCACCACTGCCCGAGCCGGGGCACCACGAGCTGGGGGACGAGCGCCATGGTCAGCTCGACGTCCAGCGACTGCGCGAGCAACTCGCTGGCCTCGGCGAGGAAGGTCAGCCAGGCCTGCCGGCGGACGTCCGCCCGGCGCAGCCGGTCGTTCTCCAGGTGCAGCGAGAGCCGCTCGGCCATCAGCACGGCCAGCGGTCGCGCGTACGCCGACGGGGCCGCGTCCAGCTCCAGTTCGCCGGCGTACGGCCGGTGCACGGCCAGCGGCACGCGGAGCAGCTCGTTGCCGGGCCGGGGCTGGCGGCCGTACCGGGCCAGCACCTGGGTGCCCTGTCCGTCCCCCCGGTCCAGCCGCACGACTCCGCCCGCCGCGCCGACCATCTCCGCCACCCGGGTGAGCAGGCTGGTCGCGAAGTCCGGCAGCGGATCCTCGGCGTACGGGTCGGGGGTGGTCTGCATCAGCTCGCTCATGGCCCCGGCGCTCGGCGCGGAACTCTCCGGGGCCGTCGGCGTGCCACCCCCGGCGGTCGCCGCGCCGGGCGTCCCCGCTCCCCGGTCGCCCGTGGCCCGGTCGGGCAGGTCCAGCCGGAACCACACCCCCTTGCCCGTGGGCAGGTAGGTGGTGCCCCAGCGGCTGGCGAAGTGGTCGACGAGCAACAGCCCCCGGCCGCGTTCGGAGACCTCGTCGATGTTGGTGGCGTCGTTGCGGACCCCGACGATCAGCTCCTCCACCGGGCCGGCAGCGAAATCGGACACGGTGACGGTGATCCCGACCGGGTCGGCGACCACCTCGATGTCCAGCTCGGTGCGGGCGTGCTCCACCGCGTTGGTGGAGAGCTCGGTGGTGAGCAGCATGGCCTCGTTGGCCAGTCCGTCCAGGCGGGCCTCGGTGAGGACGGACCGCACGAGGGCCCGCGCCGCGGCGGGCGTACGTCGGTCCGCGGGGAGCCGGACGCGCCGGACGTGCTCGTCTCGGCCCCCGGTCGTCGCGGGCCCCGTCTCCGCTGACACCCCCGTATCCTCCACCGCCACCCGTGCGGGTGCCAAGCCGATGCCCAGACGGCATGCCCACCCCCGCCCCCCACTCCGCGCCCTCACCCCGCCCTCCGCCTCGTCGATCACGGACTTGTGGTGGGCAATTGGTAATACTTCGCCCATCTCGTGGGGCACCACAACCGCATGATCGGCCCCTGGGTCGGGCGGGGGTGGGGACGGGGTGGATCGGGGGTGGGGTGGGCGCGTGGGCGTGGCGTGGGGGAGGTCGCGGGCACAATGATGGGATGGCCGGCGTCGGCAGGAGCCGGTGGCCCCGAGCTGAGCGAGGAATGATGACCACGAGACAGTCGGCGACCGCGGACCCTTCCGCGCCCGACCACGAGGCGCTCCTCGGCGAGCTGACCGAGGCACTGCGGCGGGTCGGCCGGGGTGACCTGAAGGTCCGGCTGCCCCGCCGGGCGGGCCGGGCCGGTGAGGTCGCGGACGCCTTCAACGAGGTCGTGTCGCTCCAGGAGCGGCAGTACCTCGACCTGCGGCGGATCAGCCGGATCGTCGGCCGGGACGGCCGGCTCACCGAGCGCCTGGACGACGAGGGCCTGGACGGCTCCTGGGCGGAGGGGCAGCGGGCGGTCAACTCGCTGATCGACGACCTGGGCCGGCCGACCACCGAGATCGCCCGGGTCATCGTCGCGGTGGCCGACGGCGACCTCTCCCAGCACATGGCCCTGGAGATCGACGGTCGGCCGCTGCGCGGCGAGTACCTACGGATCGGCCGCACGGTCAACACGATGGTCGACCAGCTCTCGTCCTTCTCGAACGAGGTCACCCGGGTGGCCCGCGAGGTGGGCACCGAGGGCAAGCTGGGCGGCCAGGCCGACGTGCGCGGCGTCGCCGGCACCTGGAAGGACCTCACCGACTCCGTGAACACCATGGCGTCGAACCTGACCGGCCAGGTGCGGTCGATCTCCCAGGTGGCGACGGCGGTGGCCAAGGGCGACCTGTCGCAGAAGATCACGGTCAGCGCGCGCGGCGAGGTCGCCGAGCTGGCCGACACGATGAACTACCTCACCGACACCCTGCGGCTCTTCGCCGAGCAGGTCACCCGGGTGGCCCGCGAGGTGGGCACCGAGGGCAAGCTCGGCGGGCAGGCCGACGTGCCGAACGTGGCCGGCACCTGGAAGGACCTGACCGACAGCGTCAACTCGATGGCGTCCAACCTGACCGCCCAGGTGCGCAACATCGCCCAGGTCTCCACGGCGGTGGCCCGGGGTGACCTGTCGCAGAAGATCACCGTGGCGGCGCAGGGCGAGATCCTGGAACTCAAGGACACCGTCAACACGATGGTGGACCAGCTGTCGTCGTTCGCCGACGAGGTGACCCGGGTGGCCCGCGAGGTGGGCATCGAGGGCAAGCTCGGCGGCCAGGCCCAGGTGCGCGGCGTCTCCGGCACCTGGCGCGACCTGACCGAGAACGTCAACCAGCTCGCCGGCAACCTGACCAGCCAGGTCCGCAACATCTCCCAGGTCTCCACCGCCGTGGCGAAGGGTGACCTGTCGCAGAAGATCACGGTCGACGCCCAGGGCGAGATCCTGGAGCTGAAGAACACCGTCAACACGATGGTGGACCAGTTGTCGTCGTTCGCCGACGAGGTGACCCGCGTCGCGCGCGAGGTGGGTACGGAGGGCAAGCTGGGCGGTCAGGCCCAGGTCAAGGGCGTCTCGGGTACGTGGCGGGACCTGACCGACAACGTGAACTCGATG
>NZ_JBFABB010000021.1:55192-74219 GCF_040640035.1 Micromonospora sp. NPDC023633
ACGTGAACTCGATGGCGTCGAACCTGACGTCGCAGGTGCGCAACATCGCCTCGGTCACCACGGCCGTGGCGAAGGGCGACCTGTCGCAGAAGATCACGGTCGACGCCCAGGGCGAGATCCTGGAGCTCAAGTCCACCGTCAACACGATGGTGGACCAGTTGTCGTCGTTCGCCGACGAGGTGACCCGCGTCGCGCGCGAGGTGGGCACGGAGGGCAAGCTGGGCGGTCAGGCCCAGGTCAAGGGCGTCTCGGGTACGTGGCGGGACCTCACCGAGAACGTCAACCAGCTCGCCTCGACCCTCACCACCCAGCTGCGCGCCATCGCGCAGGTCTCCACCTCGGTGACCCGGGGCGACCTGACCCAGCGGATCGCGGTCAAGGCGCAGGGCGAGGTCGCCGAGCTGAAGGACAACATCAACCAGATGATCGTCACCCTCCGGGAGACGACCAAGAAGAACGCCGAGCAGGGCTGGCTCGACTCGAACCTGGCCCGGATCGGCGGCCTGCTCCAGGGGCAGCGCGACCTGGGCGAGGTCTGCCGCATGATCATGATGGAGGTGACCCCGCTGGTCGACGCGCAGCTCGGCGCGTTCTTCCTGGCGGACACGTCCGAGGGCGTGATGCGGCTGCGGTTGACCGCCTCGTACGGCTACGTCGCCCGGGGGCACGAGGTCACCTTCGGTCCCGGCGAGGGGCTGGTCGGTCAGGCCGCCCTGTCCCGCCGCACGATCCGGATGGGCGGGGCGCCGGGCGGCAAGCTGATGCTCCGCTCCGGGCTCGCTGAGACCCCACCGGCCGACCTGGTCGTGCTGCCCGTGCTCTTCGAGGGCGAGCTGCTCGGGGTCATCGAGTTCGCCAGCGTGGCGGCCTTCTCCGAGCTGCACCTGTCGTTCCTGGAGCGGCTCGTGCTCACCACCGGCATCGCCGTCAACACCATCCAGGCCAACCGGCGTACGGAGGAACTGCTCGCGCAGTCCCAGCGGCTCGCCCACGAGTTGCAGGAACAGTCGGCGGAGCTCCAGCGCACCAACGCCGAGCTGGAGGACAAGGCGCAGCTGCTCTCGGAGCAGAAGGGCAACATCGAGACGAAGAACCGGGAGATCGAGCTGGCCCGGCTCGGCCTGGAGGAGAAGGCCCAGCAGCTCACGAGGGCGTCGGCGTACAAGTCGGAGTTCCTCGCCAACATGAGCCACGAGCTGCGTACGCCGTTGAACTCGCTGCTGCTGCTGGCCCGGCTGCTGGCCGAGAACTCGGAGCGGAACCTCACGCCGAAGCAGATCGAGTTCGCGCGGACGATCCACGGCGCCGGCTCCGACCTGCTGTCGCTGATTGACGACATCCTGGACCTGTCCAAGATCGAGGCGGGGCGGATGGACGTCGAGCCCACGCCGGTCCGGTTCGACGAGATCCGCGGCTACGTGGAGCAGGCGTTCGCGCCGCAGGCCGAGGAGAAGGGCCTGGACTTCCAGGTGCGGGTCAGCAGGGAACTGCCGGAGGCGCTGGTCACCGACGCCCAGCGACTCCAGCAGATCCTGCGCAACCTGCTCTCCAACGCGGTCAAGTTCACCGACAACGGGGCGGTGACGCTGCGGATCGGGCCGGCGCCCGACAACGCCGTCTTCGACGTGCCGGCCCTGACCAACGCGCGGCAGGTCATCGCGTTCACCGTGGTCGACACCGGCATCGGCATCTCCGACGACAAGCTGTCGCTGATCTTCGAGGCGTTCCAGCAGGCCGACGGCACCACCAGCCGTCGCTACGGCGGCACGGGGCTGGGGCTGTCGATCAGCCGGGACCTGGCCCGGCTGCTGGGCGGCAGCATCGTGGTGGCGTCGGCGCCCGGCCAGGGCTCGACGTTCACCCTCTTCGTGCCGGACGTGCTCGCCCCGGACGCGGTGGTCGCGCCGCTGCCGCCGTCACCGGCGCGGGCCGGACTGCCGTCCTCGCTGCTCATGCCGCCGCCGGAGCTGCCCGAGCCGGCCTCCACGCCGGCCACCCGGCGGCTGGAGGGTGCCACCGTGCTGATCGTCGACGACGACGTCCGGAACGTCTTCGCACTGACCAGCGCGTTGGAACTGCACGGCCTGACCGTGTTGTACTCGGACAACGGGGCGGACGGCGTTCGCCTGCTGGCCGAGCATCCGGAGGTGGACATCGTCCTGATGGATGCGATGATGCCCGATCAGGACGGGTACGAGACGACCCGACAGATCAGGCGCAACCACCGGTTCGCCGACCTGCCGATCGTCTTCCTGACCGCGAAGGCCATGCCCGGCGACCGCGAGTCGGCGCTGGCGGCCGGAGGAAGTGACTACATCACCAAGCCCGTCGACCTGGACGAGTTGATCGAACTCATGTCGTCCTGGATCAGCGGCAGCCGAACCGAGGAGAGTTCGTGACCCAGATGGCGAAGGCGCTGCTGGTGGACGACCGCCGGGAGAACCTGATGGCACTGGAGGCGATTCTCCAGGGCCTGCCGGTCCAGTCCGTCGCCGTCGAGAGCGGCGAGGCGGCCCTGAAGCAGCTGCTGGTCGACGACTTCGCGGTGATCCTGCTGGACGCCCAGATGCCGGACATGGACGGCTTCGAGACGGCCAGCCACATCAAGCGGCGTGAGCGTACGCGGCACGTGCCGATCATCTTCCTCACCGCCGCCGACCGGGACGCCCAGCTCGCGCTGCGCGGCTACGCGGTCGGCGCGGTCGACTACCTGACCAAGCCGTTCGACCCGTGGGTGCTGCGGGCCAAGGTGTCGGTCTTCGTCGAGCTGTGGGTGAAGAGCCGACAGCTCGCGGCCCAGTCGGATCTGGTGCGGGAGCGGGACGCGCAGCTGCGGGTGCTGACGGACGCGGTCGACGAGGCCACCGCCATGCTGCGCCTGGACGATCCGGACTCCCTCGACCGCGCGGTGCAGCTCCTCGAACAGGCCCGCTGGGGCAACACCCCCTGACCCACCCCACCCTGTCCGCCCGGGCCCAGCCCCGCCCGGCCCGACGCTCAGCCCCCGTCGATCATGAGGTTGCGGTGCGGAATGGCCGGATTGTCCCGGCTAATCTCATGATCGACTCGGCTGGGGCGGAGCGGGGCCGGCGGGGGCGGGGCCGGGAAGGTCGGGAGGGGTGGGTCAGCCGGTGGTCTGGTCGTTGCGGATCATCAGGGCGCTGCGCAGGCCGGTGATGTCCAGGACGCGGAGCAGGAAGTCGCCGACGTTGGTCAGGATCAGCAGGCTCTGCGCGTGGCTGGCCTTGCGGCTGAGTACGACGAGGGTGCCCAGGCCCTGTGAGTCGCAGAAGGTGACCCCGCCGAGGTCGAGCACGATGCGCGGTGGTGGATCGGCGAGGACCTCGTTGACGACGGTCGACAGCTGGGCGGCCGTGAGCATGTCGATCTCACCGGCCAGGCGAAGCACAGCTTCGTCGCCCGTCCGGTGTAGCGTGATGGACAGTTCGGCACGATCCACCGGGTCAGCCTAGCGCGATCCGGACCACCCGGCCTGTCGAGCGGTGACGACCGAGCCCGCCGAGCGCGCCGGCCCTGCTCCCGAGAGCGGGAACGCCCTCCCCGTCAGCATGTCGGAAGCAACCCGCCCGACCACGGAAACCGACACGCACGGAAGCGGGCACGCCCGGAGGACGGGAGCGGGCACGCTCCGGAACCACCGAAGCGGACACGCCCGGACGGCGGAACCCCTCCGGCCACGAGAGCCGAACCGGTCGGAGCCGCCTCGGTCGGAGCCGTGCCGATCGGGCCCCGGCGGGGCGGGAACGGGGCCATCCGGGAGGGGCGGTGGGAGGCCGGACCGGGTGAGCCTGGTAACCCCGGTGCGGGGTGCCTGCCGATTCGCCGCCCGGCGCTGACACAATGGCGGCATCGTGACCGATATGTTTCCCGCCGGATCCGGCCGCTACCCGGCCGAAGCACCGGCCTCCGAGGCCCTGTTCGACCGCGCCAAGGCCATCGTGCCCGGCGGGGTGAACTCCCCCGTGCGCGCGTTCCGTGCCGTCGGCGGCACGCCGCGCTTCATGGTCCGGGGGGAGGGGCCCTGGCTCTACGACGCCGACGACCGGCGCTACGTCGACCTGGTCTCCTCCTGGGGACCGCTGATCCTCGGCCACGCGCACCCGGAGGTCGTGGACGCGATCAGGTCGGCCGCGACCCGGGGCACCAGCTTCGGCACCCCCACTCCGGGCGAGGTCGAGCTGGCCGCCGAGATCGTCGACCGCACCCCGGTCGAGCAGGTCCGGCTGGTCAACTCCGGCACCGAGGCCACCATGTCGGCGATCCGGCTGGCCCGCGGCTTCACCGGCCGCCCCCGGATCGTGAAGTTCTCCGGCTGCTACCACGGGCACTCCGACGGCCTGCTGGCCGCCGCCGGCTCGGGGGTGGCGACCCTCGGCCTGCCCGATTCGCCGGGGGTGACCGGCGCGGCGGCGGGTGACACGATCGTGCTGCCGTACAACGACCTCGCCGCGGTGGAGCAGGCGTTCGCCGCCGAGGGCCAGGACATCGCCGCGATCATCACCGAGGCCGCCGCCGGCAACATGGGCGTGGTCGCCCCGCGCGACGGCTTCAACTCCCAGCTCGCCCGGATCGCGCACGCGCACGGCGCGCTGCTCATCGTCGACGAGGTGATGACCGGGTTCCGGGTCTCCCGCGCCGGGTGGCACGGCCTCGACCCCTCCGACGCCGACCTGTGGACGTACGGCAAGGTCATGGGGGGTGGGCTGCCGGCCGCGGCGTTCGGCGGGCGCGCGGAGATCATGGAACGACTGGCCCCCGCCGGCCCGGTCTACCAGGCCGGCACCCTCTCCGGTAACCCGCTGGCCTGCGCCGCCGGCCTGGCCACCCTGCGGCTGGCCGACGACGCGCTCTACCGCAGGCTCGACGACACGGCCGCCGTCGTGGGCAGGCTCGCCGCCGACGCGCTCGCCGCCGCCGGGGTCCCGCACCGGCTGTCGTACGCGGGAAACATGTTCTCGATCTTCTTCACCGACGCCGACGTGGTCGACTACGACAGCGCGCGCACCCAGCAGGTGCCGGCGTTCAAGGCGTTCTTCCACGCGATGCTCGCCGGCGGTGTCTACCTGCCGCCGAGCGCCTTCGAGGCGTGGTTCGTGTCTGCGGCGCTGGACGACGCCGCTCTGGAGCAGATCGCCGCCGCACTGCCGGTGGCGGCCAACGCTGCGGCGGCGGCGGGTCACGGGGGGTAGCGGTGAGCGCGAGGAGTGAGCCGGGTCTGCGAGCCCCGCAGTCGCGAACGAAGGGGGCGTAGCGGTGAGCGCGAGGAGTGAGCCGGGTCTGCGAGCCCCGCAGTCGCGAACGAAGGGGGCGCAGCGGTGAGCAAGACGGTGGTCCACGTGCTGCGGCACGGCGAGGTGCACAACCCGGAGGGCATCCTCTACGGCCGGCTGCCGGGCTTCCGGCTCTCCGAGCTCGGCGTGCAGATGGCCAAGGCCGCCGCGCAGGGGCTGGCCGAGCGGGAGGTCGTGCACGTGGTGGCCAGCCCGCTGGAACGCGCCCAGCAGACGGCCGAGCCGATCGCCGCGCAGTTCGGGCTGCCGGTCGGCGTGGACGAGCGGCTCATCGAGAGCGCCAACTGGTTCGAGGGCAAGAAGGTCTCTCCCGGCGACGGCTCGTTCCGCGACCCCCGCAACTGGTGGGTGCTGCGGGACCCGGTCACCCCGTCCTGGGGCGAGGCCTACCGCGCGATCGCGGAGCGGATGTTCGCCGCCGTGCACGCCGCCCGGGTGGCCGCCGAGGGGCGTGAGGCCGTGCTGGTCTCGCACCAGCTGCCGATCTGGACGCTGCGCCGGTACGTCGAGCGCAAGCGGCTCTGGCACGACCCGCGCAAGCGCCAGTGCGGGCTGGCCAGCCTCACCTCCTTCCACTTCGACGGCGCCAAGGTGGTCGGCATCGGCTACTCCGAGCCGGCCGCCCACCTGATCGCGATGTCACCGACAGCCAGGACGGCCAAGGGGGCCTGATGAACGCCCGGAGGTGGACCGCGGGTCTGCTCGCCGCCGTCGTGACGGTGGCGCTGGCCGGCTGCTCGTCGCGGGCCGGGGAGGAGGCGTGCGACAACTCCGACGGCATCATCGAGTGCGCCCCCGACCAACGTTCGGCTGCCCCGAAGCTCGCCGGTGAGCTGCTCACCGGCGGCAGCCACGACGTGGCGAAGGACCGCGGTCAGGTCGTGGTGGTCAACTTCTGGGGCTCGTGGTGCGCCCCGTGCCGGGCCGAGGCGGACGACCTGGAGAACACGTACCAGGCCACGAAGGCCTCCGGGGTGACCTTCCTGGGCATCAACATCCAGGACCAGCGGGACAAGGCGCTCGCCTTCGAGGAGAGCTTCAAGGTCACCTACCCGAGTCTCTTCGACCCGCCGAGCCGGCTGGCGCTCGCCCTGGACATCCCGCCGAACACGATCCCGGCCACCGTCGTGCTGGACCGGGACGGCCGGATCGCCGCGGTGATCCGGGCGGCGGTGAAGCAGGAGGGCCTCCAGCCCATCGTCGAGCGGATCGCGGCCGAGCGGCCGGCCCCCAACGGTTCCCGCTGATGGGCGAGACGTTCCGGGAACTGGCCCAGTCGGGTCCGCTGCTGCTCGCCATCGGCGCGGCGGCGCTCGCGGGACTCGTCAGCTTCCTCTCGCCGTGCGTGCTCCCGCTGGTGCCGGGCTACCTGTCGTACGTCACCGGCCTCGCCGGCGCGGACCTCGAAACCCGGCGGTCGAGCGTGAGGACGGGCCGCGCCGACAGCGCCGGCGGCGGGGTGGCGGTCCGGGAGCGCACCGAGGCGCCGAGGGCCGCGGTCAAGGGCCGGGTGCTCGCCGGCACGCTGCTGTTCATCGCCGGCTTCACCGTCGTCTTCACCGCCACCGCGATCCTCTTCGCCGGCGTCGGCAGGGTCTTCTTCGAGTACGAGCGGACGCTGGAGATCGTCATCGGCGCGCTGATCGTGGTGCTCGGGCTGAGCTACGTGGGGCTTCTCCCCGGGTTGCAGCGGGAGTTCCGGATCCAGAAGCTGCCCGCCGCCGGGCTGCTCGGCGCGCCGGTCTTCGGCGCGGTCTTCGCGCTCAGCTGGGTGCCCTGCGTCGGCCCGACCCTCGGCGCGGTGATCGGCATGGCCGCCGTCGGCGGGCAGACCGACCGGGCCGTGGTGCTCGCCGTGGCGTACTGCCTCGGGCTGGGGCTGCCGTTCGTCGTCTTCGGGCTGGGCTTCGAGCGCCTGCTCGGGGTGTTCCGCGCCGTGCGGCGCAACAGCCGCTGGGTCACCCGGCTGGGCGGCGCGCTGCTGATCCTGATCGGCCTCGCGCTGGTCACCGGCGGCTGGACGAACTTCGTGATCTGGTTGCAGACCACCGTCGGGGTGGGCGAGGTGAGCATCTGATGACCGCCGTCGACGAGCGGCCGGCGCCGCCGGCCGAGGCTCCCCGGCGCCGGCCCAACCGCCTGCTGGCCCTGCTGCGCAACTCGTGGCGGCAGCTCACCAGCATGCGTACGGCCCTGGTGCTGCTCTTCCTGCTCGCGGTGGCCGCCATCCCCGGCTCGGTGCTGCCGCAGCGCGGGGTCAACCCGGAGGACGTGCGGGACTACTTCACCGCGCACCCCGACCTGGCCCCGGTGCTGGACCGGATCGGCGCCTTCGAGGCGTTCGGCTCGGTCTGGTTCTCCGCGATCTACCTGCTGCTCTTCACCTCGCTGATCGGCTGCATCACGCCCCGGCTGCGCGACCACGTGCGGGCGCTGCGGTCGAAGCCCCCGGCCGCGCCGAAGCGGCTGGACCGGCTGCCGCAGCACGCCGTGCTGCCCGCCCCGGAGGGTGGCGCGGCGGCGATCGCGGCGGCGCTGCGCCGACGGCGCTGGCGGGTGGTGGTGCGCGGCGACGAGGTCTCCGCCGAGAAGGGCTACCTGAAGGAGACCGGCAACCTGCTCTTCCACAGCTCGTTGGTGGTCGTGCTGGTCGGCGTCGCGCTCGGCTCCTGGTACGGCTGGAGCGGCAACAAGCTGCTGGTGGCCGGCGAGGACAACGCGTTCTGCAACACCCGCCAGCAGTACGCCGAGAGCAAGCTCGGCCCCCGCGTCGACAGCGCCGACCTGCCGGGCTTCTGCATCCGGCTCGACGACTTCGAGGCCCGGTTCCTGGAGTCCGGCCAGCCGGAGTTCTTCGACGCCAGGGTGACCGTCGACGAGGCCGACGGCGAGCGGCGGCAGGCCAACTTCTCGGTCAACGCCCCGCTGCGCCTCGACGGCGCGAACGTCTACCTGCTCGGCCACGGCTACGCCCCGGTGATCCGCTACACCGACCGGTTCGGCAAGAGCCAGACCAGCAACTTCCCGTTCCTGACCACCGGCGACGTCGGGCTGACCAGCGAGGGCCTGGCGGCCTTCCCGGACATCAACGTCGACCCCGCGACGGGTGAGCGGGACCCGAACCTCCAGATGGCCTTCTCCGGCCTCTACCTGCCGACCGCGCCGGCCGCCGCGCCGTTCGCCCGCTCCGAGTACCCCACCGAGCGCAACCCCGCGCTGAACCTCGTCGCCTACCGGGGCAACCTGGGCATGGACGCCGGCATCCCCGGCTCGGTCTACGAGCTGGACCAGCGGCAGGTGCGCGCCGGCAAGGTCAAGGAGGTCGGCACGAAGCTGCTCCGCAAGGGCGAGACCTGGAAGCTGGACGACGGCACCACGGTCGAGTTCCTGGGCACCGTGCCGTACATCACCCTGTCGGTCCGCTACGACCCCGGCTCGACGCTGCTGCTGGTCAGCGCCGCCGTTTTGCTGGTCGGGCTGATGGGCTCGCTGTTCGGGCGGCGCCGCCGGGTCTTCTTCCGGGTGCTGCCGGCCGGTGCCGCCGACCCCACGAGTGGATCTCCGACGAGCGGTAGTAGTTTGGTCGAGGCCGGTGGCCTGCCGCGCACCGACCATCCCGGGTTCGCCGACGAGTTCGCGCAGCTCGTGGCCGCGATCGGCGGCGACGGGCGGGCGGACGAGGAGGCCGGTGTCGACCGCGACGGCGGCGACCGGGCCGGAGCGCGAGAAGGAGCCGAGTGATGTCCGCACTCTCCGACCAGTTGGTGTCGTTCGCGATCCTGGTGTACCTGGTCGCGATGATCAGCCACGCCGTCGAGTACGCGCTCGGCAACGCCCGCGTCCGGGTGCCCGCGGCGCCGGCCCGCGAGCTGGTCGGCGCAGGCGTCGGCGCGGCGGGGGGCGGCATCCCGGTCGTACCCGTCGAGACCGGGCCGTCGGCGGCGGAGCGCACCGCCCGGCGCGCCCGGCTGGCGGGCCTGGTCGCCGTCGCGGCCACCGCGCTCGGGGCGCTGCTGCACCTCGGGGCGCTGGTCACGCGCGGTCTCGCCGCCGACCGGATGCCCTGGGGCAACATGTACGAGTTCGTGCTCACGGGCTCCTGGATCGGTGCCGCCGCCTGGCTGGTGGTGCTCTGGAAGCGGCCGCAGCTGCGCCGCCTCGGGCTGTTCCTGTCGCTGGTGATGGTGCTGCTGGTGGCGACCGCCGAGCTGGTGCTCTACACGCCGATCGTGCCGCTGGTGCCGGCGCTCAACTCGTACTGGTTCGTCATCCACGTCTCGACCATCGTCTTCGCCTCCGGCATCTTCCTGCTGGGCGTGGTGCCGGCGGTGGCGTTCCTGATGCGCGGCGGCTACGAGCAGGGCCGGCGGAGCTTCCCGTACACGCTGGCGAAGCGGCTGCCGGCGGCGGCGGCGCTGGAGCGGCTGACCTTCGTGCTGCACGCCTTCGCGTTCCCGGTCTTCACCTTCGCGGTGATCGCCGGAGCGATCTGGGCCGAGGCGGCCTGGGGGCGGCCGTGGGGCTGGGACCCGAAGGAGACCTGGTCGTTCATCTCCTGGGTGATCTACGCGGGCTACCTGCACGCCCGGGCCACCCCGAGCGTGAAGCGGAACGTGGCGACCTGGCTCGCCGTCGCCGGCTTCCTCACCATGCTGATGAACCTGTTCGGCGTGAACATCTTCTTCGAGGGCCTGCACTCCTACGGCGGCCTCGACTGATTCCCCGCCGCCGCGCCTGACGAACGGCACTGTCGAGGACGGGGCCCTGGGCGCCGCCCGGGTCAGCCGCCGAACCAGCCGGGCACGTCGAGGCGGAACGGGTTGGCCGGGGTGACCGCCCGCAGGCCGTCCAGGCCGCGCGGCACGCCCCTGCCCGACGACCGGCTGGAGGCGCTGCGGCGCTTCACCCTCGCCGTGCTCGACCACCGGGGCGCGGTGCCCGAGGACGGGACCACCGCCTTCCTGGCGGCCGGCTACCAGCCCCGGCACGCCCTGGACGTCGTGCTCGGCGTCGGGACGTACACCATCTCCACCTTCGCCAACCGGCTCACCGGCGCCCCGCTCGACCCGCCCGTGGTCGCGTACGCCTGGGAGCCGGCCGGCTGATCGCCGGTGTCACACCACCCGGCGTGGTCGCCGCCCGGACCGGTGCGGGAGACTGGCAGGCATGGCGGCTCGTGGCTTCCCGTACACCGATCTCAAGGACTTCCTCGCGGCGCTGGAGCGCGCGGGCGAACTGCGGCGGGTGAGCGCCCCGGTCGACCCCACCCTGGAGATCAGCGAGATCGTCACCCGGACGGTCCGCGCGGGCGGCCCGGCGCTGCTCTTCGAGCGGCCGACCCGGGGCGAGATGCCGGTGGCGATCAACCTCTTCGGCACCGAGAAGCGGATGGCCATGGCGCTCGGCGTCGAGTCGCTGGACGAGGTCGGCGAGCGGATCGGCAACATGCTCAAGCCGGAGCTGCCGATGGGTCTCTCCGGCATGATGGACGGCCTCGGCAAGGTCATGCAGCTCAAGTCGATGCCGCCGAAGAAGGTCAAGACCGCCCCCTGCCAGCAGGTGGTCTACCGCGGCGACGACGTCGACCTGGGCCGGCTGCCGGGCCTGCAGGTCTGGCCGGGTGACGGCGGGATCTTCCACAACTTCGGGCTGACCCACACGAAGCACCCGGAGACCGGCAAGCGCAACCTGGGGCTGTACCGGTTGCAGCAGCACTCGCGGAACAGCATCGGCATGCACTGGCAGATCCACAAGAACTCCACGGCGCACCACGCGGTCGCCGAGCGGCTCGGGCAGCGGCTGCCGGTGGCGATCGCCATCGGCACCGATCCCGCGGTCGCCTACGCGGCCAGCGCCCCGCTCCCCGCCGACATCGACGAGTACCTCTTCGCCGGGTACCTGCGCGGCGAACGGGTCGAGATGGTGGACTGCCTGACGGTCCCGTTGCAGGTGCCGGCGCACGCGCAGATCGTCCTGGAGGGCTACATCGAGCCGGGCGAGCGGCTCCCCGAGGGCCCGTTCGGCGACCACACCGGCTTCTACACGCCGGTGGAGCCCTTCCCGGTGATGCACATCGAGTGCATGACCATGCAGCGCGACCCGGTCTACCACTCGATCGTCACGTCGCAGCCGCCCCAGGAGGACCACGGTCTCGGCAAGGCCACCGAGCGGATCTTCGCGCCGCTGCTGCGCTTCCTGATCCCGGACATCGTCGACTACGACCTGCCCGCCGCCGGGGTCTTCCACAACTGCGCGATCGTGTCGATCCGCAAGCGCTACCCGAAGCACGCGCAGAAGGTGATGAACGCGATCTGGGGCGCGCACATGATGTCGCTGACCAAGCTGATCGTGATCGTCGACGAGGACTGCGACGTGCACGACTACAACGAGGTCGCCTTCCGCGCCTTCGGCAACGTCGACTACGCCCGGGACCTGCTGCTCACCGAGGGGCCCGTGGACCACCTGGACCACGCCTCCTACCAGCAGTTCTGGGGCGGCAAGGCGGGCGTCGACGCGACCCGCAAGCTGCCCGAGGAGGGCTACACCCGGGGCTGGCCGGAGGAGATGAGGATGGCCCCCGAGGTCGTCTCGCTGGTCGACAAGCGCTGGAAGGAGTACGGCATCTGATGGCCACCGCCGTCGAACCGGTGGAGCGACCGGGCCGGGTCAAGTCCTTCCTCAAGCTGGTGGCGATCGAGCACTCCGTGTTCGCGTTGCCGTTCGCGTACCTGTCGGCGCTCACGGCCATGCAGGTCGACGGGGGGCGGGTCCGGTGGCTGGACCTGCTGCTGATCACCGTGGCGATGGTCGGCGCGCGGACGTTCGCGATGGCCGCGAACCGGATCCTGGACCGCCGGATCGACGCGCGGAACCCGCGTACCGCCTCCCGGGAGCTGGTCACCGGGGCGGTCAGCGTGCGGACGGCCTGGACCGGCGCGGCCGTCGCGCTCGTGGTCTTCCTCGCCGCCGCCGCCCTGCTCAACCCGCTCTGCCTGGTGCTCGCGCCGCTCGCCGTGGTGCCGCTGGTCGTCTACCCGTACGGCAAGCGGTTCACCAACTGGCCGCACGCCATCCTGGCCGTCGCCCAGGCCGTCGGGCCGGTCGGCGCCTGGCTGGGCGTCACCGGCACCCTGGACGGCTCCTGGCCGGCCTGGCTGCTCGGTGTGGCCGTCGGCCTCTGGATCGGCGGGTTCGACCTGATCTACGCCTGCCAGGACGCCGAGGTGGACCGGCGGATCGGCGTGCACAGCGTGCCGGCCCGCTACGGGCTGCGGTTCGCGCTGCACGCCTCCACCGTGGCGCACGTGGTGACGTTCGCGCTGTTCATCTGGTTCGGGGCGCTGATCGGCTTCGGCTGGCTCTGGTGGATCGGCCTGGCGCTGACGGCGCTCGCCTTCGGCTACCAGCACCTGGTGGTCAGCCCGACCGACCTGAGCAAGGTCAACCGGGCCTTCTTCACCGCCAACGGCTTCGTCGGCATCGCGCTGTTCGTCTTCGCCCTGCTCGACCTGGTGATCCGCCTCGGCCTGCGCGCCTGACCGGGGCCTCCTGCCGGCCGTCGTCGCCTGCGTCCGGGCCGGCCGTGCCGACAGGTCCAGCCCTCACGACGCCATGCCCGGCGGTCAGGAAGGGGCCCTTCCGCCACCGGCGGCGTTGACGAGACGGCCTGCCCCGCCGCCGTAGCGGGTGCTCTCCAGGGTCCAGTCGACGGTGGCCCGGACGGCGTTCGCCACCCCGTCGAGGTGGTCGGCGACAGCCCGGTCCAGCGCCGGGCCGAACGACGGCACCGCCGCGCGCAGCTCGACGAAGCGCCGCATCGACGCCCGCCAGCGCTCGACCGTCAGGCCGATCGCGGTCTCCACCGGCACCCGCTGCTCGGCCGCCGTCGCGAGGACCAGGTTGTGCCCGCCGGAGGTGGCCGCGTCGCGCTCCAGCGAGGCGAGGTCGTTGTACCAGGAGAGCAGGTCGTTGCCGGTGTCGGCGATCTCGCGCAGCAGCGGGTGGTGGTGGACCGGATCGGGCAGCGGGCGGCCGGTGACGAACTCCACCAGCGGATACGACACGTACGCGGCGGAGGTGGCGCGCCGCAGCGCGACGTACTCCGCGACGCCGGGGCGGCGGCCGGCCGCCTTGTTCGCCGCCTCCCGCCACGTGCCGTCGAGGTGGTCGGCGACGGCCCGGGCGAAGCGCGTCCGCCAGCGGGCCGGCATCCGCCGGCGCGGCTCCCGCCACCCGTGCACCAGCAGCCGCCGCAGCGGCCCGGTCAGGCCGGCGTGCCGGAGCCGGGGCCCGGCGTGCAGCAGGGTCAGGGTGCCGGCGCGCAGCGCCCGGATCTGGTCGGGGCCGAGCCGGCCCGGCCCGTCGCACGCGTCGTCGACCAGGAAGAACCAAGTGAACAGGGCGGCCAACACCCGCAGGTCGGCCTCGGCGGCGCCGGGGTAGAGCCGGCTGGCGTACCGGGCGACGCCGGCGTGCGCCAGCCGTTGCGACGCCGCGTCGTCGGCCGCCAGGCCGAGGCCGGGCAGCAGGTCGCCGACGAGCCACTCCTGCACCCGGTCGGCGTGCGGCGAGAGCCGGGGTGGGATGGGGCACGCGGACCGTAGCGACCAGAGGAGCTCGCCGGTCATCACCGATTCCTCCCGGGTGCGAACCGCTTCCGTGCGGATCGCCATCGGCAGCATGTCAGGCCGCCGGGACGAGCGCGTTCCCGGCCCGACATCGCGCCCTTCGGGGGACAACCGGCGCCTGAGGCGGACATCACGGACGCTCCGGGCGGGGTGCCCGACGTCGGAAGGGGACGACCAGGCAGGCTGGAGGGCATGCGCGAACCATGGGTGGTCGGAGTCTCCGGGGCGTCCGGCACGCCGTACGCGGCGGCCGTCGTGCGGGCGCTGCTCGACGCCGGGAAGGCGGTGGACCTCATCGTCTCCCGGGCCGCCCGGCTGACCGTCCTGGACGAGACCGGTCGCCCGTTCCGCGACGGACACTGGGCCGAGGACCTCGCCGCCTGGCTGGGCCGCGACCTCGCGGGAGCCGACGTGCGGCACTGGCCCGCCGGCGACCTGGCCGCCGGCCCGAGCAGCGGCTCCTACCGGGTACGCGGGATGGTGGTGGTCCCGGCGAGCACGGCGGCCTGCGCCGGCATCGCGATCGGGCTCTCCAAGGACCTGTTGCAGCGGGCCGCCGAGGTCAACCTCAAGGAGCGCCGGCCGGTGGTGGTGGTGCCCCGGGAGACGCCGGTCACCCGCAGCCACCTGGAGCATCTGATCGCGCTGCACGACGCCGGGGCGGTGGTGCTGCCGGCCAGTCCCGGCTTCTACGGCGCGGGGGCGGCGGCCTCCGCCCCGCAGCTCGTCGACTTCGTGGCCGGCAAGGTGCTGGACGCCCTCGGCGTACCGCACACGCTGTTCCGTCGTTGGTCGGGTGAGCTGGGCGTGGCGCGGGAGTGACCCGGGCCCGGCTCACCGGGACGCGGACCGGAGCCTGCGTCCGGTCCGCGCGATGATCCGCACCATTCAGTACATGCCGGCGTTGGCCGGGCCCGGCCCGGTCGAGGCGGCCGGCCCCGCGTTGCGCGGTTTGCCGACGTCTTCCGCCTCGTCCAACATGCCCTCCCCCTCAAGCAGGGCCCGCACCTCGGATTCCCGAAACCGGCGATGCCCGCCTGGAGTCCGGATGCTGCCTATCCGGCCCGCCGCTGCCCATCGCGTCACAGTCTTCGGGTCAACCCGAAACAGCGCGGCAACTTCACCCGGTGTCAGCAGGCGATCTCCAGTGTCCACAGCCCCCTCCTCGCGTCGACGAAGCCCCCGGCTGAACACACTGCCCCCGGCCGGTGCGAGCCCAGAGCCGTCATGAGGGACGTATGGCAATTACAGCACCAGCGACCTGGCCTGTCCGCCAAACGCGAAAAACGCACTGAGTGGGAAGTTAGGAAATATTACCTGCGCACGGCTCCCTTGACTGTGAGTTCTCGGACGACTACACCCTGTCATGTCCAACGCGCGCCGGATGCCCGACGTTACGCCCGGACCGCTAGGGTCACAGTCCGTGGACGCCATCGACCTGAGCCTCGTGGAGCTGCTGCGCAGCAACGCCCGCCTGTCCTACGCCGAGCTGGCCCGGCAGGTGGGCCTCTCCGCGCCGGCCGTGCACGAGCGGGTCGGCAAGCTGGAGTCCAGCGGCGTGATCCGGGCCTACCGGGCGGAGGTGGAGCCGGAGGCGATCGGCTACGCCGTCACCGCGCTGATCGGGATCGTCGAGGACTCCGGCGGCGACACCGACGACGTGCTGGAGGCGTTCCGGCAGATGCCCGAGATCGAATCCTGCTACTTCATGGCCGGCGTCGAGTCGTTCCTGCTCAAGGCCCGGGTCGGCACCATCGCCGAGTTGGAGCGGCTCATCGTGCGGCTGAACCGCACCCCGGGCGTCGCCTCCACCCGGACCGGCATCGCCCTCTCCACGAAGTGGGAGAACCGGCCACAGGCGCCGGTGCCTCCCGCCGCCTGACCCGCCACCTCGGCCGCCCGACCGTCGGGAAGCCGGGCCCCGACCGCCCCGGTCCTCGGCCGCCGGACAGCCGCGGCCGACCGGCCCTGGCGCGGGTCGCCGGGGCGGCGATAGCGTGCGCCGATGACGAAGCCAGCCCCGGGAACGGCCGTGGTCACCGGCGCGGCCGGCGGCCTCGGCCGCGCCATCGCCGCCGCGCTGCACGCCGACGGCTGGCCGGTGCTCCTCACCGACCACGACGCCGAGGCGGTCGCCCGCGCCGCCGCGCCGCTGGGCGGCTGGTCCCGCCCGCTGGACGTACGCGACGAGGACGCCTGCGCCGCCGTCGCCGCCGAGGCCGCCGGCCGGGGCGGGCTCGGCCTCTGGGTGAACAACGCCGGGATCCTCGTCACCGGCCCCTCGTGGGAGCACGACGCGGCGACCCGCCGCCGGGTGGTCGAGGTCAACGCCCTCGGCGCGATGAACGGCACCCTCGCCGCGCTGGCCGTCATGCGGGCCCAGGGGCACGGGCACGTGGTCAACGTCGTCTCCCTGGCCGGACTGGTGGCCGCGCCCGGTGAGACCGTCTACGCGGCCAGCAAGCACGCCCTGGTCGCATTCAGCACCGGCACCCTCGCCGACCTGCGGCTGGCCGGGCACCGGCGCGTACACGTGTCGTGCCTGTGCCCGGACGGGATCTGGACGCCGATGCTGCACGACAGGCTCGACGACCCGGGCGCCGCGGCCTCCTTCACCGGGACGCTGCTGACCCCCGAGCGGGTGGCCCGGCGGGCCGCGCGGCTGGCCCGGCGGCCCCGCCCGGTGGTCAGCGTCCCCCGCTGGCGCGGCGCGCAGGTCCGGCTGCTCGACGCGCTGCCCGGCGCCGCCGTGCGGCTCGCCCCGCTGATCCTCGCGGCCGGCCGGGCCGGTCAGCGCCGCCAGCGCCGCCGGGTGGGGGCCGACTCGCGGTGAGCCGGCTTGCTAGGTTGCGGACGTGACTCATCTCGACCGGTGCGACGAGGCCAGCCGACGCTGGGTGACCGAGGCGATCGCCGCCGTCGAGGCGGACGCCAACCGCTCCGCCGACACCCACCTGCTGCCGTTCCCGCTGCCCCGGCCGTGGGGGATCGACCTCTACCTCAAGGACGAGTCGGTGCACCCGACCGGCTCGCTGAAGCACCGCCTGGCCCGTTCGCTCTTCCTCTACGGGCTGTGCAACGGCTGGATCGGCCCGGAGACCACGATCGTGGAGGCGTCCTCCGGCTCGACGGCGGTCTCCGAGGCCTACTTCGCCCGGATGCTGGAGCTGCCGTTCGTCGCGGTGATGCCCGCCTCCACCTCGCCGGAGAAGATCGCCCAGATCGAGTTCCAGGGCGGCCGCTGCCACCTCGTCGACGACCCGGCCAAGGTGGTCGTCGAGGCCCGCTGGTTGGCGGAGGACTCCGGCGGGCACTTCATGGACCAGTTCACCTACGCCGAGCGGGCCACCGACTGGCGGGGCAACAACAACATCGCCGAGTCGATCTACGCGCAGCTCTCCCTGGAACGGCACCCGGTGCCGGCGTGGGTCGTGGTGGGCGCCGGCACGGGCGGCACCAGCGCCACCATCGGCCGGTACGCCCGCTACCAGCGGCTGCCCACCAAGTTGTGCGTGGTCGACCCGGAGAACTCCGCGTTCTATCCCGCCTGGCAGGCGGCCGACTGGTCGGTGCGCACCGGGCGGGGCTCCCGCATCGAGGGGATCGGCCGGCCGAGCGTGGAGGCGTCGTTCGTGCCCTCGGTGGTGGACCGGATGGTCCAGGTGCCCGACGCCGCCTCGCTGGCCGCCATGCGCGCCGGATCGGCCGTGCTCGGCCGCCGGGTGGGCGGCTCGACCGGCACCAACCTGTGGGGCGCGTTCGGGCTGATCGCGGAGATGCTCGCCGAGGGCCGCACCGGCTCGGTGGTCACCCTGATCTGCGACGCCGGCGACCGCTACGCCGACACCTACTACGCCGACGACTGGGTGGCCGCCCAGGGGCTGGACCCGACCCCGCACCTGGCGACGGTCGAGCGCTTCCTCACCACCGGCGCCTGGCCGTCCTGAGCCGGCTGGTCGACCTCGGCCTGAGGCTGATCGTCCTCGGCCTGAGCCGGCCGGTCGGCCCGAGCCGGCTGGTCTTCTTGGCCTGAGCCGGCTGGTCGGCCTGAGCCGGCCGGGGGAGTGCCCGTGGCCCGGTCAGCGCGGGGTGACGCGCTCGGCCAGCCCGGGGTAGCGCAGCACGTAGCCCTCGCCGTCGAGGTCGATGTCGGCGGTGAAGGTGTCGCTGGTGAAGCGGACCCGGCCGGGGCCGAGCGGGGTGTAGACCTGCTCGGCGGGCACCACCAGCAGACCGGGCACCAGCACCCAGGCGACGTCGATCCGGTGCGGGGTGTCGGCCGCGGCGCCGGTCAGCCCGAGCCGGTGCACCGGCAGCGTGTTGAACAGCGCCGCGCCGCCGAGGTCGACGTCGAGCGCCCCGGCCAGCCGGCCCGGGTCGTCGGTGCCGGGCAGCCCGACCGGCGGGTGGCCGGCCGCCCGCAGCGCCGCGTCCAGGTCACCCTGCTCGGCGGTGGTCACCCGCCACCCGTCGGTCACCCGCTCCAGGCGTACGCTCCGCAGCCATCCGGTGCCCTCCGCCTCCACCTCGACCCGGGTGCTGGCCCACTGCGGGTCGGTGGCGAGCTGGTAGCGGCAGGTGTAGGGGATCGGGTCGACGGCGGTCAGCGTGCCCCGCGCACTCAGCCCACGACCGTCGTCGAACAGGGCGTGCTCCGTGCCGGCGGTGTCCGTCCGGGTCCAGAAGAGCGACTTCGGCATGGTCGGCATGAGCCGGACGTTACGCGACCCGGCCGACACCGGCAGCGGATGCGGAAACGCCGCCGCGGAGCCTGGGCCCCGCGGCGGCGTTCGAAGATGACGCTGACGATCAGTGGGTACGCGCCGGCGGACGCCCGCCGAAGCCCCGCCGCTCGTCGCGCGGCCGCTCGTCGCGCCCCCGGCCCTCGGGCCGGAAACCGCCCCGGTCGCCGAAGCGCCGCTCGCCGCGGTCGCCGTAGCCACGGCCCTCGGTCGGGCGGTCGCCGTAGCCACGGCCGTCGGTCGGGCGCTCACCGTAGCCACGGCTGTCGGTCGGGCGGTCGCCGTAGCGGCGTTCGCCCTGCGGCCGGTCGCCGTAGCCACGGCTGTCGGTCGGGCGGTCGCCGTA
>NZ_JBFABB010000021.1:74318-76484 GCF_040640035.1 Micromonospora sp. NPDC023633
GCCACGGCTGTCGGTCGGGCGGTCGCCGTAGCGGCGTTCGCCCTGCGGCCGGTCGCCGTAGCCACGGCTGTCGGTCGGGCGGTCGCCGTAGCGGCGCTCGCCCTGCGGGCGGTCGCCGTAGCGGCGCTCGCCCTGCGGCCGGTCGCCGTAGCCACGGCTGTCGGTCGGACGGTCACCGTAGCGGCGTTCGCCCTGCGGGCGGTCGCCGTAGCGCCGCTCGCCCTGCGGGCGGTCGCCGAAGCGCCGCGGGCCGCCGGGCCGGTCGCCGTGCCGGCGCGGCTCCTCGGGCTCGACGCGCACCGGGACGCCGCTCGGCTCGCGGGCGCCGGTCAGCTCGGCGAGCGCCGGATCGCCGGCCCGCACGCGGGTCTCGGCCGGCG
Organism: Micromonospora sp. NPDC023633; assembly: GCF_040640035.1. Classification (NCBI taxonomy): domain Bacteria; kingdom Bacillati; phylum Actinomycetota; class Actinomycetes; order Micromonosporales; family Micromonosporaceae; genus Micromonospora; species Micromonospora sp. NPDC023633. The sequence goes on from NZ_JBFABB010000021.1 coordinate 74,699, forward strand.
CCACGCCGGCCTTCTCCAGCATGGCGAGCGTGGTCCGCCGCTGCTTCGGCAGCACCAGCGTGGCCACCGCGCCCGACTCGCCGGCCCGGGCGGTACGACCCGCACGGTGCAGGTAGTCCTTCGGGTCCTTCGGCGGGTCGACGTGCAGCACCAGCGAGACGCCGTCGACGTGGATGCCCCGGGCCGCCACGTCGGTGGCGACCAGGACGTTCACCCGGCCCTCACGGAACTCGGCGAGCGTGCGGGTACGCATCCGCTGGGTCTTGCCGCCGTGCAGCCCACCCGCCCGTACGCCGACGGCGGCCAGCTGCTCGACCAGCCGGTCGACGCCGAGCTGGGTCCGGGCGAAGACCATCGTCCGCCCGTCCCGGGCCGCGATGGACGCGGCGACCGGGAACTTGTCGTGCGGCGGGATCAGCAGCATGTGGTGGTCCATGGTGGACACCGAGGCGGTGGACGGGGCGGTGGAGTGCGTCACCGGGTCGGTCATGAACCGCTTGACCAGCGCGTCGACGTCGCCGTCCAGGGTGGCCGAGAAGAGCAGCCGCTGGGTGCCGGCCGGCGTCTTCGCCAGCAGCTCGGTGACCTCGGGCAGGAAGCCCATGTCGGCCATCTGGTCGGCCTCGTCGAGGACGGTGACCTCGACGTCGTCCAGGTGGCAGACGCCCCGGGCGATCAGGTCGCCCAGCCGACCCGGGGTGGCCACGATGATCTCCACCCCGCGCCGCAGGGCGTCGATCTGCCGGTCGTACGGCACGCCGCCGACGGCGGTCTTCAGGAACACGCCGACGGCCTTGCCGAGCGGCATCAGCGCGTCGTTGACCTGCATCGCGAGTTCCCGGGTCGGCACCAGGACCAGGGCCCGGGGGCGCAGCGGCCGGGCCCGGTTGCGGTCGGCCACCAGGGCCAGCAGGGGCAGGCCGAAGGCCAGGGTCTTGCCGGAGCCGGTCTGGCCCCGGCCGAGGACGTCCCGGCCGGCGAGCGCGTCCGGCATGGTGGCGCGCTGGATCTCGAACGGGGTGGTGATGCCCTGCCGGGCGAGCGCGTGGACCAGCGGCTGGGGCAGCCCCAGCGCGGCGAAGTCGGTGGCCTCGGGCGTCACCGGGGCGGCCTGGCCCTGGGCGGTGCCGTCCTGCTCGACGGCGGTCTGCGCGTCGGCGGTGTCGAGGGCGGTCGGAAACGTGCTGGGTTCAGCAAAGGTCGTCAAGAAATGCCTTTCGAGCGGGGCGCATCTTCGCGATGGCCTGCCGCAGCTGAACGCCGCCGAATCGCCCGCAAGATCGCCCATGGGCGCGCAGAGCGCGCCGGGTCAGTGATCCTCACCAGTGTACGGCGAAGCGACGAGCCCGCCACCGGACCACGGACGGGTAGTGGGCGGGCTCACCATCGTCGTCGTACGCGGCTCACTTGCTCAGGACGCCGCCCACCAGCCCGCCCACCGTGTCGTTGGCGAGCAGCACGACCAGCACGGAGATCGCCACGAGCAGGCCCAGCGAGGCGGCCAGCACGACCATCACCTTGGTCGTGCTGGACCGCTCCTCGGTGGGGGTCTCCGTCCAGCCCTGGGCCAGGATGTGCCCGGTCAGCGAGCCGGAGTTCTCCACCGGGTTGTTCGGGAACGAGACGGTGCTGAAGCCGGGGCCCTCGGTGCCGGCACCGTAGATGGTGCCCAGGTCGGGCCCGCCGTCGTAGCGGCCCGCGGGGCCGTCTCCGGCCCGCCCGGCGCGCGTGGCCGGGCCGCCGTCGGAGCCGCCGTCGGCGCGACCGGCCAGCCGGCGGACGGCAC
>NZ_JBFABB010000022.1:0-72083 GCF_040640035.1 Micromonospora sp. NPDC023633
GTGGCGTCTACGGCGGCGCCCGTCCGGCTGCCGGCGGCGGTGGCGTCTACGGCGGCGGTCGCCCGCCCGTCGACGGGCCGCCCGGCCTGGGTGGGCCGCCGCCCGGTGGCCGCCAGGGCGGCGGGCGTCAGGGCGGTGGCGGCGGCGGTGGCCGCCAGGGTGGCGGTCGCCCCGGGGGCGGCGTCTACGGCGGCGGGGGGCAGCCGGGCGGGGGCGTCTACGGCGGTGGCCGGGCCGAGCCGCCGCGTCGGGGCGACGAACCGGACCCCCGGGGCCAGCGGCCGGTGCGCCGGCGCGACGACGGCCCCGAGGACGGTCGCGGCTACGGTCACGTGCCCGGTGGCGGCCGGGGCTACCGGGGTGACCGTTACTGATCTCCGCACCGGGCCGTCGATGCTCCTGCGGAGTGTGCCCGGGTGACCGCCGACGGCGGCCACCCCGGCGCGGTGGCGGATCAGATGCGGCGCAGCACCGCCACGACCCGGCCCATGATCGTGGCGTCGTCGCCGGGGATCGGGTCGAAGGCCGGGTTCTGCGGCATGAGCCAGACGTGCCCGTCGCGGCGGCGGTAGGTCTTCACGGTCGCCTCGCCGTCGAGCATTGCGGCGACGATGTCGCCGGCCTCGGCGGTCGGTTGCTGCCGGACCACGACCCAGTCGCCGTCGCAGATCGCTGCGTCGAGCATCGAGTCGCCCTTGACCTGGAGCATGAAGACCTCGCCCTCACCCACCAGCTCGCGGGGCAGGGGGAAGATGTCCTCCACCGCCTGCTCGGCCAGGATCGGGCCACCGGCCGCGATCCGGCCCAGCATCGGCACGTAGGCCGGGGCGGGGCGCTGCGAGCGGGCCAGCTCGTCGTCGACCTCGGCGGGTGCCCGGACGTCCACGGCGCGCGGCCGGTTGGGGTCGCGGCGCAGGAAGCCCTTCTTCTCCAGCTCCTTGAGCTGGTAGGCGACGCTGGACGGGGAGACCAGGCCGACGGCCTCGCCGATCTCCCGCACGCTCGGCGGGTAGCCGTGCCGCTCGACCCAGGTGCGGATGAACTCCAGGATGCGGCGCTGCCGGGCGGTGAGATCCACCGTCGCGGGGTCGGGGAAGGCGCTGACCACCGGGGTGACCGGGCGCACGGCCGGCTGCCCGGTCCGGCTGCGCGCGGCGCCCCGGCGTCGGGTGGCCGGCGGGCCCGCCTCGGTGATCTGCTGCGGGCTCTTCGGCCGGCTGGCCCGATCCTCGGTCACGTCCGTCCTCCCTGGTCGGCGCTGGGTGCCTTGGCGGCTCGTGGTGCGTGCGGTGGTGCGCGGTGACCGGGGAACGGAGGATTCCGCGCCCGGTTGTTCACGACCGTATAGGTGAGATCGGTCATTTTCAAACATCTGTACGACCTTGCTCGGCGTGTCGGGGTGAAAAACAGCCTCGCTCGTACTCGTGTTCTGATAAATGGTACGTCGGGTCGAACGGGTGTTCGACTTCCGTCCGATCGTCGGCCGTTTCGCCCCGGTCGGACCGGTAACCCGCGGGGGCGTCGGACGGTTGGTCCTCCGGCGGGCGGCGGTGCCGGTCGACCCCGGAGTCGCGTGACGCGCCGGACACGCCGGCCAACTTGACCTCGGATCCGCAGCGGCCTACGGTCGACCCCTAGATGTAGTAGTCACACGGGCGTAAGTCGCCTACAGGTTGGGTTCGACTACCGACCGCACTCCGGCACCGTCGACACGGCGAAGACCATCGACAGATGGCTCCGTCGCGCTGACGCGTGCCCGGGAAGCGGTCGGCGGGCCCGCGATCGACGAAGGAGGTCGGGTGCGATGCGGTGTCCGTACTGCCGACACGCCGACTCCCGGGTCGTCGACTCGCGGGAGGCCGACGACGGCCAGTTGATCCGGCGGCGGCGGTCCTGCCCGGAGTGCGGCAAGCGGTTCACCACGGTGGAGGAGGCGGTCCTCGCGGTCGTCAAGCGCAGCGGGGTCACCGAGCCGTTCAGCCGCACCAAGATCATCGGCGGGGTGCGCAAGGCGTGCCAGGGCCGGCCCGTGGACGACGACTCGATCGCGCTGCTCGCGCAGAAGGTCGAGGAGACCGTCCGGGCCAAGGGGGCCGCCGAGATCCCCAGCCACGAGGTGGGGCTGGCCATCCTGGGCCCGCTGCGGGACCTGGACGAGGTGGCCTACATGCGGTTCGCCAGCGTCTACCGGTCGTTCGACTCGCTCGCCGACTTCGAGCGCGAGATCGAGACGCTGCGGGCCGCCGCGCGCGCCCGGGAGGGCGCCGGGGCCGACGCGGCCGAGGCCGCCGGCCGTACCAGTTGATTTTTCCTTCAAGGTGATGACAGTCGGATCGGGCGGCGGGTGGCCGTGCGGACGAGGGGGCGGATGAGATGTCGGGGGACGGTGTGACAACCAGCAGGGCACGGAACAAGGCCGGCGCGGGACTCAAGATCGAGCGGGTCTGGACGAACGAGGGGGTGCACCCCTACGACGAGGTCGCCTGGGAGCGCCGCGACATCGTCATGACGAACTGGCGGGACGGCTCGGTCAACTTCGAGCAGCGCGGCGTCGAGTTCCCGGAGTCGTGGAGCGTCAACGCGGCGAACATCGTGACCACCAAGTACTTCCGGGGCGCCGTGGGCACCCCGGAGCGGGAGTGGTCGCTGCGGCAGCTGATCGACCGGGTGGTCACCACCTACCGCACCGCAGGTGAGGAGTACGGCTACTTCGCCGGCCCGGCCGACGCCGAGATCTTCGCCCACGAGCTGACCTGGATGCTGCTGCACCAGGTGTTCAGCTTCAACTCGCCGGTCTGGTTCAACGTCGGCACGCCGTCGCCCCAGCAGGTCAGCGCCTGCTTCATCCTGGCCGTCGACGACTCGATGGACTCCATCCTGGACTGGTACAAGGAGGAGGGGCTGATCTTCAAGGGCGGCTCCGGCTCCGGCGTGAACCTGTCCCGGATCCGCTCCTCCCGCGAGCTGCTCTCCTCCGGCGGCAACGCCTCCGGCCCGGTCAGCTTCATGCGCGGCGCGGACGCCTCCGCCGGCACCATCAAGTCCGGCGGCGCCACCCGGCGCGCGGCCAAGATGGTCATCCTCGACGTGGACCACCCGGACATCCAGGAGTTCGTGGTCACCAAGGCGCGCGAGGAGGACAAGATCCGCGCGCTGCGCGACGCCGGGTTCGACATGGACCTCGGCGGCGCCGACATCGTCAGCGTGCAGTACCAGAACGCCAACAACTCCGTCCGGGTCTCCGACGAGTTCATGACGGCGGTGGAGAACGGCGGCGGCTTCGACCTGCGCGGCCGGCTCGACGGCGCGGTGATCGAGACCATCGACGCCAAGAACCTGTTCCGCACCATCTCCCAGGCCGCCTGGGAGTGCGCCGACCCCGGCCTGCAGTACGACGACACCATCAACGACTGGCACACCTGCCCGGAGACCGGGCGGATCACCGCGTCGAACCCGTGCTCGGAGTACTTGCACCTGGACAACTCCTCGTGCAACCTCGCCTCGCTCAACCTGATGAAGTTCCTCCGCGCCGACGGCGGCTTCGAGGTGGAGAAGTTCGTCCGCTCCGTCGAGTTCGTCATCACCGCGATGGACATCTCGATCTGCTTCGCCGACTTCCCGACCGAGAAGATCGGTGAGACGTCCCGCGCCTACCGGCAGCTGGGCATCGGCTACGCCAACCTCGGCGCCCTGCTGATGGCCTCCGGCCTGCCCTACGACTCGGAGCAGGGTCGCTCGGTCGCCGCGGCGATCACCTCGCTGATGACCGGCACCGCCTACCGCCGCTCGGCCGAGCTGGCCGGCGTCGTCGGCGCGTACGACGGCTACGCCCGCAACGCCGAGCCGCACAAGCGGGTCATGCGCAAGCACGCCGCCGCCAACGACGAGATCAAGCCCTCGGGCACCGTGGCCACCGCGATCGTCCGCGAGGCGACGAAGCAGTGGACCCAGGGCAACAAGCTCGGTGACAAGTTCGGCTGGCGCAACGCGCAGGCGAGCGTCCTCGCGCCGACCGGCACCATCGGCTTCATGATGGACTGCGACACGACCGGTGTGGAGCCGGACCTGGCCCTGGTCAAGTTCAAGAAGCTGGTCGGCGGCGGCTCGATGCAGATCGTCAATCAGACCGTGCCGCGCGCCCTGCGCAGCCTCGGCTACCCCGAGGAGCAGGTCGAGGCGATCGTCGAGCACATCGCCGACCACGGCCACGTGGTCGACGCCCCGGGCCTGAAGCCGGAGCACTACGCGGTCTTCGACTGCGCGATGGGCGAGCGGTCCATCGCCCCGATGGGTCACGTGCGGATGATGGCGGCCGTCCAGCCGTTCGTCTCCGGCGCCATCTCCAAGACGGTCAACATGCCGGAGCAGGCGACCGTCGAGGACGTCGAGAAGATCTACTTCGAGGGCTGGAAGCTGGGCCTCAAGGCGCTGGCGATCTACCGCGACAACTGCAAGGTCGGCCAGCCGCTGTCGGTGGCGAAGTCCAACAAGGCCACCGAGGCCGCCCCCGCCGAGGTGGAGAAGGTCGTCGAGAAGGTCGTCGAGTACCGCCCGGTGCGCAAGCGGCTGCCGAAGAAGCGCCCGTCGGAGACGGTCAGCTTCTCCGTCGGCGGCGCCGAGGGCTACCTCACCGCCTCGTCCTACCCGGACGACGGCCTCGGCGAGGTCTTCCTCAAGATGTCGAAGCAGGGCTCGACCCTGGCCGGCGTGATGGACGCCTTCTCGGTGGCCATCTCCATCGGTCTCCAGTACGGCGTCCCGCTGGAGACGTACGTCAGCAAGTTCACCAACATGCGCTTCGAGCCGGCCGGCATGACCGACGACCCGGACGTGCGGATGGCCGCCTCGGTGATGGACTACATCTTCCGTCGCCTGGCGCTGGACTTCCTGCCGTACGAGCGCCGCGCGGAGCTGGGCATCTTCACCGCCAGTGAGCGGGCCGCCCAGCTCCGGGCCGAGGCGGAGGCGGAGGCGAGCGGTGCGGACCTCACCGCGATGGCCGCCTCCGCCCCGGTCGAAGCGCCGGTCGAGCCGAAGACCGGCCCGGTCGCCCAGCCGGCGCAGGAGACCGCCGACGTCGCCGCCGCCAAGCCGGCGCCGTCCGTGGGTTCCAGCACCGAGCTGCTGGAGGCCGTGATCGGCAAGGCCGCCGACGCGCCGCTCTGCTTCACCTGCGGTACGAAGATGCGCCCGGCCGGCAGCTGCTACGTCTGCGAGGGCTGCGGCTCCACCAGCGGCTGCAGCTGACACCGGGAAGTCTTCGCACGTCTCCGGTGAGGGGCCCCTGAGCGGAACCGCCGGTCGACGTCCAAGGCTCTACCGCGAGCTGCCTCCCACCCGAATCCGGGTGGGAGGCAGCTCGCGGTCGGCGTACGAGCGCAGCCGGAAGGCGTGCCGATGGACGTTGTCCCTCCCGCCCCCCCACGGTCAGCCTCCTCGTCGGTACCGAACTCGGGATTTTTGGCGGCACATAGCCGTGCGGCACACTCACGGCATGAACGAGATCTCACTTTCGGTCCCACCGTACGATCCGGCAATCGGCGTTGTTGCGCCCGCCGAGGGCGGCTCGATCACCGTCGAGATCGTCGACGGGCGGTCGAGGTCTTCGGTGATCCCGCTGGGCTTCGGGATCTCGCTCGCATGTGCCTCGCGCTGTCGGATCCACGGGCGCCCGAGGGCGCTCACATCCACCTTGACGCCGGCATCAATCCCCTGGACCTCGGCTCGGCCTCGCTCATGCTGGCCAGGGATTCGCATGACCGATGACGGGGTGAGTTCGCCCGACCTGCGATGGCGCTGGGACAAGCCGGTGCCGCTTCGGTGGTTGCTGGTCGACGAGACCGCCGTGGGTGAACCAGACGTCGCGGTCGCCGTCTGCGCCGACGTTGAGGGCCTGTTCGTCGAGACGCCGCCTGTGGCGCGTGCGGCGACGCTGCTCGGATGCCTGCCACAGCCACCACTACGCCGTGCTCTGGACGCGCTGGCCCGAGGCGCCGGCAACCCCGGTGGCGCTTCGCACCGCCGCCGAATCAGCACCTCGCTCCACAGCGTGGCCGAAGACGGCGTCGCGACCCGCATGGTCGGTGTCCACCTGCGAGCGTCGGTGACGGGTGTCCGCCCATCGGCGCTGGCTGACGGTCTGCTCGACGTCACACTCGACGCCGCCGTCGCTGATCCCCTGCCGGGCGGTGCGCGGCGGATCTGGGAGCTCTGGCATGCCGGCCGCCCGGCGGAGCCCGGGCTGTGGGCAGACTTCGACCGCGAACTCAGGCACCAATGGTCCGGAGCGGCGCTGGCTCATCACCGCCACGATGAGCCCGACAAGCCGGTCGGGACCACCTACCACCTCGACGGACGCCACATCACCGACCTCGAAGGCTTCTACTGCGCCATGGGCGAGGCCGTCAACGGTCCGGGCGGCTACTTCGGCTGGAACGGCGATGCGCTCCACGACTGTGTGGCAGGAGGCTGGGGTGCCCCCTGGCCGTTTCGCCTCGTCTGGCATGACGCCGTGGTTGCGCGCACGCATTTGACCACTGTCGCCGGCCACGGCAAGGCGGCACCGACCACCGTGTTGGACCAGGTTCTCCAGTGGCTTGCCGAGGACGGGATCGAGGTCGAACTGCGCTGACTGAAGCTTGTCGGTGGAGATCTGCTTCCCAGGCAATGGGACGGTAGGCGGGGTACAACGGGGCAAATCGCATTTTCGGCGAAGCGGGACGCGACGCGAGGAACAACGGACCGGGTTCGAGGACGCGCCGACGTCGTTGTGCATGGGGTCCTACCTGGCCTGGGCGGCCGAGGATCTGACCTGGACGCCCGCCGGGCTGTTGCACCGGCGGTTCCTGGGGTGGGTCCGGTGAGCATCATCCGGCGCGGCGACGAGCGCTTCCACTACAGCGACGGCTTCCACAAGTGGATCCCGCCCGACCCCGACTACGACCAGAAGGTCTGGGACGAGATGGTGCGGCAGCACCAGCGCCAGCATCTGGAGGAGATCTCGGCGCGCACGAAGCCGCGTCGCGGGAGGGAGACATCGTGTGCGGTCGACCGCGATCATCGAAGGATGACGACCGCCGAGAGGTACGCCGAGTTCGGCGCCCGTGAGGCGCGCGCCGTGTCGCCGGCGTACGAGCGCCTGTCCCTCGCCGTCTCCCGCGACGACGAGCTGCTCGCCCTGCTCGACCCGCTCCCGCCGGCCAGGCGGCAGCCGAACCTGCTGTTCGGCGTCGTACGGCTGCTCGGCGGGCCGGTCGACGACCCGGACGCCTTCCGCGACTTCGCGCTGGCGAACTGGCCGGCGATCGAGGCGGAACTGCGCACCCGCGCGACCCAGACGAACGAGCCCGGGCGGTGCGCCGTGCTGCTGCCGGTGCTCGCCGCGCTGCCGCAGCCGCTGGCGCTGCTGGAGGTCGGCGCGTCCGCCGGGCTCTGCCTCCACCCCGACCGGTACGCCTACCGCTACGGCGACCACACGCTCGGCACCGGCGAACCGGTCCTCGAATGCGCGGCCACCGGCCTGGTCCCGCCGAAGCGGCTACCGGAGGTGGTGTGGCGGGCCGGCCTCGATCTGAATCCGCTGCGGGTGACCGATCCGGCGGACGTCGCCTGGCTCGACGCTCTCATCTGGCCGGAGCACGCGCACCGCCGTGCGCGGCTGCGGGCCGCCGTGGCCGTCGCCGCCTCAGACCCGCCGCTGCTCGCGCGCGGCGATCTGGTGGACGACCTGCCCGCGCTGGCCGCGCGGGCGCCGGCCGGCGCGACGTTGGTGGTGTTCCACACCTCCGTGCTCTACCAGGTGCCGGCGCCGCGCCGGGAGGCGTTCGCCGACGTGGTACGCCGTCTGCCCGGCCACTGGATCTCCAACGAGTCCCCGGACGTGCTGCCCCACGACGCGCTGCCGGAGCCGCCGGACGAGGCGCTGCACAACGTGCTCGCGCTGGACGGGCGGCCCCTGGCCTGGACCCGCCCGCACGGCCAGGCGATGAGCTGGTTCGGCTGACCCGACGGGCTGCCGCGCCGGAGGAGGACACGGCAGCCCGCGTACGGTCAGTGCTGCTTCTGCTGGCAGGGCACGCAGAAGCGGGCGTGGGGCAGCACCTCCAGGCGCTCCCGGGGAATCGGGGCGGAGCACCGCTCGCAGATGCCGTACCGGCCCTCGGCGAGGCGGCGCAGCGCCCCGCTGATCTGGTCGATGCTCTGCCGGGTGGCGGCGATCAGCGCGCCCTGGGTGTGCGCCTCGCCCGGGTCGCCGGTGTCGGCCGTGAGCTGGGTCAGCCGGACGGTCTGCGCCTCGAAGTCGTTCGTCAGGGTCGTCCGCAGGTCGTCGAGCCACTTCTGCTCGTTGGACTGGGTGGGCGTGGTCATGGCGTAGCTCCTCTGGGGAAAAAGAAAAAGGGCCGAAGCTGGATAGCTTCGCCCTGGTGGCCGTTCGCAAGAGTTGCAACCGGTCCACGGAGGGCTACGTCCGGCGGGGCTCGGCAGTCGGGAGGCGACCGAGCCGGCGCACGACGGCGCGACCGCGGATCGCACCACCCGGGTCGCCACGGTCACCCGCAGGGCACACCGGCAGGCAGCAGCGGACGCCACCGTCACCATGACGGCGGTGCTGCTCTGCTGACCGGTCGAACACATGCAGCCACCATAGGCCGGGCGGATCGGAAAGCCAACGTGCTTCCGTGCGCAAGAGGGCCGGGCCCGTGCCCGGAGTCACCCGGTCAGGCCGCCGGCATGTCCCGCATCCGCCGCAGCGGGGAGAAGACGACGAAGAGCGCGGCGCTCCAGGTGCCGAGCACGCAGATCCACAGCGCCGGCCGCAGCCCGAGCTGGCTGGCGAGCGTGCCGCCGGTGAGCGCGCCGAGCGGGATCACCCCGAAGCAGACCCAGAGGAACGCCGCGTTCACCCGGCCCAGCAGGGCGGGCGGCGTGATCCGCTGCCGGTACGTCAGGGTGGCCACGTTGTAGAGCACCACGTTGGCGGAGAACGCGGCCAGGCCGACGCCGTAGAGCAGCACCCCCCAGCCGGGGCGCGCCAGGGGCATGAGCAGGTAGAGCGGGCCCGGGGCGGCCATCGCCACCCAGATCACCCGGGCCGAGCCGAGCCACGCGGTCAACCGGTCGGCGAACGCGCCGACCACGAGGCCGCCCACGGCGCTCACCGAGAAGACCAGCCCGACCAGCGCCGGCGTGGCGTGCAGCTCCTCGAGGAGGAAGACCACCTCGATGGAGCCGGACGCCATGACGAAGAAGTTCGAGGTGGTGGTGCAGGCGAGGATGCGGCGCAGGATCGGCTGGCGCCGGATGAAGCCCAGCCCCTCGGTCATCTCCACCCGCAGCGGCACCCGGTCGCGGCGGGGCGCGGGCTCGGCCGGCGCCTCCCGGATCAGCAGCAGGGTCAACCCGCTCACGGCGAAGGCGAGGCCGGTGACGACGAACGTCCGCGCGGCGCCGACGAGCCCGACCAGCACGCCGCCGATCGTCGGGCCGACGAGCTCGGCGGAGTCCTGGCTGACGGTGAGCTTCGCGTTGGCGTCCACGAGCCGGTCCGGCGGCACCAGCCTCGGCATCATGCTCTTGTGGGCCACGGTGAACAGGACGGTGAGCACGCCGGAGAGCCCGACCACCGCGTACAGGAAGCCGAGGGTGAGCCGGCCGGCCAGGGCGACCACCGGCACCGACAGCAGCAGCGCCGCCCGGCCCAGGTCGCAGGCGACCATCAGCCGCCGCTGGTCGACCCGGTCGGCGAGGATCCCGGCGGGCAGGGAGAAGATCAGGTACGGCAGCCAGGCGAGCGCGGTCAGCAGCGCGACCTGGAAGACGCTGGCGTCGAGCGTGCCGACGGCGAGCAGCGGCACCGCCACGTTGGAGACCCGGGTGCCCAGCTCGCTGACCGTCTGCCCGGCCAGGAGCAGCCCGAAGTTGCGGCTGCGCAGCAGCGAGGGCCGTTTCGGCGCAACACCTCCGGCGGGCCCGGCCGCCTGCTGCGTCACGTCGGGTCCCCGGCCCGCCCCGGCGAACGCCGTGCGGAGGTCTCCGACACCCGGAGGGCCCACGCGCGTCGCGGGCGCCCGGCCCGTCCATGGTCCATCGGGTCAGCCTGCCGGCCCCGCCCGGATCGACGCCACTGGTTATAGCTAACCGCAGGCAGGCCGGCGCGGCTCCGGGCGGGACACGACGGACGCGTCTCTAGACTGCGCCGGTGACCGGAGAGCGACGACCGCTGGCGGACCGGCCGCCGACCGAGCCTCACCCGTCCCGGCTGCCGCCGGAGCACCCGGACCGGGAGCGGATCCTGGCCGCGCACGCCGCAGCCCTGACCGCCGGTGAGGCCGGCTACCTTGACCCGACCAGTGGCCTCTTCGTGCTCAGCGCGGGTTTCCTGGCCCGGCGCGGCACCTGCTGTGGTCGCGGCTGCCGGCACTGCCCGTACGTCGACGACTGACACGGCAGAACGGCAAGCCCCGGTTCGGAGTTACCGAATACCAGCTGCGGGCATTTGACGCACCCCCGGTCGTTCTGCCGCCAATCCGGCATCACTGGTGGATCGAGACTGAGGAGATCTCGCCAACCTTCGCGGGTATCTGACACGCCTCGGCGATCGATTGGGCCGTGGTGTCCATGCCACTGCCCAGTGCGGTGCCGTTGACGTGCACGTGCTGCTGCAGAGCCGGTTCCGCTTCGAAGAAGCTGCCGGGGTGTACGACGATTCCGTGCCGGCTGAGTCGTGTACAGACCGAGTGCTCGTCGGGAACGGGCAGCCAGATGTGCGGTCCGTCAGTCGTTTCAAGGTCGAACCCGTAGCTGGCGAGGGCCTGGCTGAATGCGGCATGTCGCCGTCTGCACTCGATGACGAATTCACTCGTGTGGCGTTTCGCTCTGGCGTCCGTCAATTGGAATGCCAACGCGAGTTGGAGAATTCGACTGACCCATCGAGATGAGTAGGTGAGCCGCATCCACATCATTTCGATGTATTCCGGGCCGCCGCCGACCACGGCGACGCGCAGGTCGGCGCCAAAGAAGAAGTTGTAACTCTGCATGTGGACGACCCGGCTCGGCAGGTGGTTCGCCAGGGATCGCTGTCGAGGCCGCATCAGCGGAGTCAGTGACAGCTCAAAGATCGGGAATGACTCGTCGCGGAGCAACGCCGCAGCGGCCTCGATCCAGTTGTCGTCCACGGTCCGGCCCGACGGGGCGCTCCCATTCGGCTGGTAGATCATCGCGACCGGCTTGCTGATCAGCGCCACCCGCAACTGGTCCAGGTCGGGGCCGTCCGGCCGGTACTGGACAGGGACGGCGGTGGCGCCGATGGACTCCAGGATGTCGAGCACCCGCGCCTGGCTGGGCGACTCGATGATTACCCGGTCACCGGGGCGAGCCACCGAGGTGAGCGCCAGTTCGAGGGCGTCAACGAGGCCGTGAGTGGCAAGAAATTGATTGGTCTCGGACGGCCAGTACGGCCGGACGGATGCCGCCAGCTCAGGCGTGATGGGATCGGCAAAGGTGTTGTGCAGGGTGCGGCTGCGGAGCGCGTACTCAAGAGCCGGAGCCAGATCCGGCGGCGTCAGGTCGTCGCTGCGCAGGTTTCCCAGGTCGATCGGCATCGTTGACGAGGTGCGGACCATGCTGTCGAACCGTCGGGCCCGCGGGGGTTGCGGTGGCCCCAGGACAAAGGTGCCACCCCGACGCCGGGTCTCGATCACATACCGCGAGCTGAGGGTCTTCCATGCCTGCGCCACGGCCGATCGGCTCATCCCCAACTGAGCCGCCAGATCCCGCACTGTGGGCAGCTGGGACTGTGCCGGCAGCTCGCCCGAGGCGATCATGTCGATGATCGCGCGAGCCAGCGCGTTGGTCGTACGCAGCGTGAGCTGCGACTGAATGAGCCGCAGGCACTCCTCGCTGTCCAGCGGCGCCGGTGGTGTCACGGTTTGTGTCCTCTGGTGGTGGTATGCGTCAAAAGTGATTCGGGCGAAAAGGCATGCCGGCGCTGACTGTAGTGCCTCAGGTGGGGGTCGAACCGGGGCGGAGCACTCGCCTGCTGTGGGCCCTTCCGGCGGCAGGGGAGGTCGGAGCCGGCCGAGGAATACGTCGCGGCTGGTCAAGCAACCCACCGGTTAATATGTCCATAGACATTTTTCTGTTGACCGGAACATAACTCGAACTTAGCTTCATGGGCGTTGACCTCGCACTTCGGGGTTCTAGCTGCGGAGTCCAGCCACCCTGGCAGCCGCCGCCTGAGTTGCGCCGCCGCACTCAGCGAAAGCCGCATACCACTCATTCAGCTCAGAGGACGTGTGCCAGTGAAAACCCCTCGACGCCTCGTGGCCGTTGTCGCGCTTGCCGCGCTCGCCGGGATGGCCGGCTGCACGAAGATCGCCGATGACAAGCCGAACGCTCCGACCTCGTCAACCGAGGTGACGGACGGTGGGACGCTGACCATCGCCGCCGCCAGTGCTCCGGTGGACTGGAACCCGCTGTCCGCCGCCGGTGACACCACCGGCCAGCGCCAGCAGCAGTGGCCGCTCTATCCGCACCCGTTCCTGACCAACCCGGACACCAGCGTGGTGCTCAACAAGGCACTCCTGGAGTCGGCCCAGGTGGTCAGCACCGACCCGATGAAGGTCGAATACAAGATCCAACCGAAGGCCGTCTGGTCCGATGACACACCCATCACCGGCAAGGACTTCGAGTACACGCAGGCCGTGCAGGACCCGAAGAAGTGCGCCGAGTGCAAGGCCGCCTTCACCGAGGGCTACTCGCTGATCACGTCCGTCGACACCAGCGCGGACGGCAAGACGGTGACGATGACCTACTCGCAGCCGTTCGCCCAGTGGCAGGCGCTGTTCAACTACATCCTGCCGGCGCACGTGGCCACGTCGTACGGGGACCTGGCGACCTCGTTCAACGACGGTTTCGGCAAGAACGTGCCGAAGTTCTCGGGCGGCCCGTACCTGGTGAAGGAGTACCAGGACGGCGTCTCGATGACGATGGTCAAGAACCCCAAGTGGTACGGCGACCCGGCGCACCTGGACACCATCAACACCCGCTACATCGCCGGTCAGGGCGCACAGATCACCGCCCTGCAGAACGGTGAGATCGACCTCGCCTACCAGAACCCCACGGTCGACACCGTCAACCAGGTGAAGGCCATGAACAACATGACCGTCCTGCTCGGCTCGACGCTCACCTACTTCCACCTCGGCATGAAGACCACCGGCGACGTGATGAGCGACCCGGCGCTACGCAAGGCGATCTCCACCGGGCTCAACCTGGAGGACATGCGTAAGCGCACCGTGGGCCAGTTCGCCCCGGATCAGCCGAGCTCGAAGAGCAGTGTGTACGTGCCCGGACAGAAGGTGGGTGGCATCCCCGCCTACCGCGACAACACCGATGAGCTCAACATCGGTAAGGGCGACACCAAGGCTGCTCTCGACATCCTCGAAAAGGCCGGATACAAGATCACCGACGGCAAGCTGATCCTCCCGGACGGGAAGCCGCTGCGTGACCTGAAGATGCTGACCCTGTCCACCGATGTCCTTCGCATGGAACTCGCGCAGATCACCCAGTCGCAGCTCAAGCCGTTGGGCATCACCGTGACCATCGACGCCGCCGACGGCGCCCGCTACTCTCCCGCACTGCGGACGGGCAGCTTCGACATCATGGCCACCGGCACCGCCCTCGACCTGGGCTCGCTCTCCCTCCAGCAGTGGTACGGCACCAAGGCCGCCCGCTCGTTCGGCTACTCGTCGCCGGAGGCGGATCGACTCTTCGCGGCAGCCGCGACGGAGCTGGACCCGCAGAAGCAGATCGATCTGATGAATGAGATCGACCGGAAGCTCCTGTCCGACGGTGTGGTGCTGCCGCTGTTCGCCAACCCGCAGATGGCCGCGTACCCCAGCAAATTCGGCAACATCTTCATCAATCCCAGCAAGTACGGAACCACGATGAATATCGAGCAGTGGGGACTACGTAAGTAGTTCTCCGCTCCGCGAGAGAGGAACCGGATGACGATCGACTTTGTGGTGGCGACCCCACACGACGCGATTGAGTTCAACGACGTCTACCGAAACACCACCGCAAGTGCCGGCTACATCGCCTGCAACAACATCTACAACCGGGTTGTGCTCAACGAGTGGTATGACATCAACCCGTTTCCCGATTTGGCGACGCACTGGGAGCAGTTGGACGGGTCGCGCCGGTGGCGCTTCCACCTCAACAAGGCCGCCCGGTGGCAGGACGGCACGCCGCTGACCGCGCACGACGTCGTGTACACCCACCTCCACGCCAAGGAGATGGGCTACACCGGCGGGCGGTTCATGAAGGACGTCGAGACGATCGTGGCGGTCAACGACCACACCGTCGACTACCACCTGCACACCGCCAACGCCGGATTCCTCGTCCTGCTGGGCAACTTCATCTTCACCCACATCCTGCCCCGGCACCTGTACGAGGGAACCGACTGGGCCACGAACCCGCACAACCTCAAGCCGGTGGGCTCCGGTCCGTTCCGGCTGGCGGAGTGGATTCCGGGCGAGCACGTCATCATGGAAGCGGTCAAGAACCACTGGGGTCCGCAGCCGGAGATCGACCGGCTGATCCTGAAGATCGTCAAGGACCGCGACGAGTGCGTCCGGATGGTTGCCCGGGGTGAGGCGCACTACTTCCCGCAGGACACCCTGACCAAGGACCGGCTGCACCTGCTCGACGGGGCCACGGCCAACATCGAGCTGCTGAAGGACCCGGGGCCGGGCATGGCGCTGCTGGACTTCAACCACGGCCGCGAGATCTGGCAGGACAAGAGGGTCCGGGAAGCGGTCGCCCACGCGGTGAACCGGGCGGAGATCGCCGAACTCGGCGACCCCGGGGTGTCCCAGGCCTGGGACCACTACCTGCTCGGTTCGGTGGAGTGGTCGTTCAACCCGGACGCCAAGGCGCCGGCCCATGACGCGGATCGCGCGCGGGCGCTGCTGGACGAGGCGGGCATGAAGGCCGACGCCTCCGGCGTACGGGCCCGGTTGTCGCTGTTCTACATGGACAGCTTCCACGGCCACAAGCCGCTGGCCGAGCTGATCAAACGCCAGTTGGGCGCGATCGGCTTCGAGGTGAACTTCGAGGGCCTGTCGTCGGTGGACTGGGCCCGTCGAGTCGGCCGCGAGCACGACTTCGACCTGATCATCGTCGGTGGCTCGATGGCACCGGACCCGGAGATCACCGCCCCGAAGTACTCCACCGGGGGCGAGAACAACATGGCCCAGCACCGTAACCCCGACGTGGACGCCGCCTACCTGGCCGCGCGCACCGCGGGCACGCTCGCCGAGCGTGGTGAGCACTACCGCCGGCTTCAGGAGATCTGGGCCCGGGACACCGAATGGGTGCCGCTGTTCTGGTACGGCACCTACTTCGCCCGGAGCCGGGACTTCTTCGGCTGGTCCGACCAGGTTGGCTACTCGGTGCCGTGGTGGCACTGGGGCAGAATCCGCGCCGTCTAGGGACCCGGTACCCAACATGCAGATCTTCCCGAGGGAAGGAGGAGCGAAGCCATGCTTCGGCTGATCCTTAGACGGCTCGCCAGTGCCGTCCTGGTGTTGCTGCTCGCCTCCGTCGTGATCTTCACTGTGATCTCGGTCTCGGGAGATCCGTTGGCTGAGCTCCGGGACCGGCAGCCGCCGGTCCCGGAGTCGGTGATCATCGCTGAGGAAGAGCGTCTGGGGCTGAACAACCCCCTCCCCGTGCGCTACCTGAACTGGCTCGGCGGGGTGCTCACCGGTGACTTCGGCCCGTCGACCATCGCGACCCGGGACATCGGGGCCGAGTTGGGCACCCGGGTCGGCGTCACGCTGCGTCTCGTGGTGCTGGCCATCGTGCTCGCACTCGTCCTCTCCCTGATCGCCGGCACGGTCTCGGCACTGCACCAGCGCCGATGGCCGGACCTGATCATGACTCCCACCGCGTTCGTGCTCCTCGCGCTGCCGTCGTTCTGGCTGGCCGTGCTGTTCAAGCAGTGGGCGATCGGGCTGAACGACGCGACCGGCTATCAGCTCTTCTACACGGTGGGGGCGGTCTCCGTGCCACAACCGGAGGCGATAGGCGCCCGGATCGCGGACATCGCCGGGCACCTCATCCTACCGACGCTGGTGCTGGCCCTGGTCCACTTCGCGACCTGGAGCCGCTACCAACGTGCGGCGGTCGCCGAGGGGCTGGCCGGTGACCACGTCCGGTTCGCCGTGCTCAAGGGCCTCAGCCGGGGCCGGATCGTCAGGTCGTACGTGGTCCGTCCCGCGCTCATCCCGATCGTGACCATCGTCGCGTTGGACCTTCCGGTCGTCTTCTCCGGCGCGGTGATCACCGAGACGGTCTTCCAGTGGCGCGGAATGGGCGGATTCCTGCTGGAGTCGATCGCGATCCGCGACACCAACGCCGTACTCGCGTGGTTGCTCATCGCCGCCACCGCAGTGGTCGTATTCAACCTGATCGCCGACATCCTGTACGGCCTTGTGGATCCTCGGGTGCGCTATGCAAAGTCCTGAGCTGGCCAACGATCTCGCGCCAACGGCCGGGACGTCGAAGATGGCCGTCACCTTCCGACGGTTCGTCCGGCACAAGGTGGGCATGGGTGCACTCGCTGTCCTGCTCATCGTCATCCTCGTGGCGATCATCGTGCCGCCGCTGTGGCCCTACGACCACACCGACATCACCCCCGAACTGTCGCAGTCCCCGTCCCTGCGACACCCGATGGGCACGGACACCCTGGGCCGTGACCTGTTCGCGCTGGTGCTGCGCGGCATGCAGCAGTCGCTGCTCATCGCCGGCTCGGTCACGATCATCGCCTGTGTCATCGGCGTCGTCATGGGTGTCGCGGCCGGCTACTTCGGACGGTTCGTCGACGCGGCCGTGATGCGCACGGTCGACCTCGTGCTCACCCTGCCCACCATCGCGCTCGCCGCGTTCCTGGGCTCGCTCGTCGCGGGTAAGGGAGTCTCCTGGCTCGGCCTGGCCATGGTCCTCGGCGCGCTGATGTGGACGTCGGTCGCCCGCCTCGTCCGAGGTGTCGTGCTCGGAATGCGCGAGTTGGCCTTCATCGACGCGGCCCGGGTGATGGGGGCGAGTCCGATCCGCATCATGTTCCGGCACCTGGTGCCCAACGCGTCAGACCACATCGTGGTGTCGGGAACGCTCATGTTCGGTGTGGCCATCCTCGCCGAGAGCAGCCTGTCCTTCCTCGGATTCGGTGTGCAGCCCCCGGACACCTCCCTGGGTCTGCTGGTCGCCAACGCACAGTCGGCGGTGCTGACCCGCCCGTGGCTGTTCTACTTCCCGGGTCTGCTGATCATCACGATCGTGCTGGCGGTCAACTACGTCGGCGAGGGGTTGCGGGACGCCTTCAACCCGAAGTCCTCGCCCACCAACCCGCTGGCGACACCTCGCCGGCTGCGCAGGCGCAAGCCGCATCCGGTGTCCGCCGATTCGGCACCATCGCAGAAGCCGCTGCTCAAGGTGTCGGACCTCTCCGTACGGTTCGGTGAACACATCGCGGTGGACGCCGTCGACCTGGAGGTCAGGCCGGGCGAGGTGGTGGCCCTCGTCGGTGAGTCCGGGTCCGGAAAGTCCCTCACCGCGCTGTCCCTGGTGGGGCTGCTGCCCAGCAACGCGGTGGGCAGCGGGGCGATCAACTTCGACGGCGCCGAGCTGAGCGGCCTGAGCTTCGCGCAGTGGCGCGAATACCGGGGTCGGCGGATCGCGATGATCCTCCAGGACCCGTCGACCACCCTCAACCCGGTGCTCACCATCAGTGCCCAGTTCGCGGACTCGATGGCACTGGCTGGCACGGTCAAACGGGCCGAGGCACGACGGCGCGCGATCGAGCTGATGGAGAGCGTGGCGATCAAGGACGCGGAGGCTCGGCTCGACCAGTATCCGCACCAGCTTTCCGGCGGCATGCGCCAACGGATCGCGATCGCGTTGGCCATGGTGCACGATCCGGATCTCATCATCGCCGATGAGCCGACCACCGCCCTGGACGTCACCGTGCAGGCCCAGGTGATGGCGACGTTGGCGCTGGCGCGGGAACGCACCGGTGCGGCGATGCTCTTCATCACCCACGACCTGGCCCTCGTCGCCGGCATCGCGGACCGCGTCGCCGTGATGTACCAGGGCGAGATCGTCGAGCAGCGGGACGTCTTCGCCATCTTCGACAACCCGGAGTCGGACTACACCAGGAAGCTGCTGTCGTTGGCACCCCGGATCACCAGTCAGGCGGGGGAGGGGCAATGAGCACGCAGACGCCCATCGGCGGGTCCGCCGAACTGTTGCGGGTCACGGACCTGGTGAAGCACTTCCGGGCTCCCCGGGCGGCCCGACGACGCGGGCAGGCCATCGTGCACGCCCTCTGCTCCGCCTCGTTCTCGGTCGGCCCGGCGGAGACGCTCGGCATCGTCGGGGAATCGGGTTCGGGTAAGACCACGCTGTTGCGGACCATCCTCGGGTTGCAGCAGCCGACCTCGGGTCAGGTGCTGTTCCTGGGCCAGGATGTCTCCCAGCGCAAGGGCGCCACCGCCCGCGCGTTGCAGCAGGAGATCTCGGTGGTGTTCCAGGACCCGTACACCTCGTTGGATCCTCGGATGACGGTGGCGGACCTGCTCGCGGAGCCGATGCGGATCCACCGGCTGCCGGTGGACGGCGCGCGGGCCCGGACGCTCCTCGACCAGGTACGCCTGCCCGCCGCCAGCCTGCGGAAGTTCCCACACGAGTTCTCCGGCGGCCAGCGCCAGCGCATCGCCATCGCCCGCGCACTGGCCCTGAACCCGAAGCTGATCGTGCTCGACGAGCCGGTGTCCGCGTTGGACGTGTCGGTCCAGGCGGAGGTGTTGAGCCTGCTCAAGGAGTTGCAGCGGGAACGGCAGGTCTCCTACCTGTTCGTGGCCCACGACCTTGCCGTGGTTGCCGACATCTCCCACCGGGTGGGGGTGATGTACGGCGGTCAGCTCGTCGAACTCGGCCCGACCGGACAGGTGATCGGCGAGCCGGCGCACCCGTACACCAGGGAACTCCTGGCGGCGGTGCCGGTGCCGGACCCGCGAATCGAGCGGGCCAAGCCGCGAATGCTGCAACGCCGGTGGCCGACGGAAACCGACGGCCTGCCGCCGTGCCCGCACGGTGACGCCCTGTAGCCGTCACCGAACAACAAAACAGAGAGGCACGCATGTCCGTAGATTTCGTGGTGGCTACTCCGCATGACGCGGTGGAGTTCAATGACGTATACCGGAACGTGACAGGCAGCGCCGGCTATCTGGCTTGCAACAACATCTACAACCGCGTCGTGCTGAACGAGTGGTACGAGGTGAACCCGTTCCCGGATCTGGCGACCCACTGGGAGCAGTTGGACGGGTCGCGTCGCTGGCGCTTCCACCTCAACAAGGCCGCCCGCTGGCAGGACGGCACCCCGCTGACCGCGCACGACATCGTCTACACCCATCTGCACGCCCAGAAGATGGGCTACCAGGGTGGGATGTTCCTCCGGGACGTGGAGACGATCGTCGCGGTCAACGACCACACCGTCGACTACCACCTGCACACTCCGAACGCGGGATTCCTCGTACTCCTGGGGAATTTCATCTTCGCGCACATCCTGCCCCGGCACCTGTACGAGGGAACGGACTGGGCGACGAACCCGCACAACCTGAACCCGGTGGGCTCGGGGCCGTTCCGGCTGGCCGAGTGGATTCCGGGTGAGCACATCATCCTGGAGGCGGTGAAGAACCACTGGGGTCCGCAGCCGGAGATCGACCGGATCATCCTGAAGATCGTCGCGGACCGCGACGAGTGCGCCCGGATGATCGCCCGGGGCGAGGCGCACTTCGCGCCGCAGGACACCGTCACCCGGGACCGGCTGGGCCTGGTGGAGGGCGTGCCCGGGATCGAGGTCCTCAAGCGGCGGGGCCCCGGCATGGCGTTGCTGGACTTCAACCACGGGCGCGAGCTGTGGCAGAACCAGCGGGTACGGGAAGCCATCGCGCACGCGGTGAACCGGGACGAGATCGCCGAACTGGGCGACCCAGGGGTGTCCCAGGCCTGGGACCACTACCTGATCGGCTCATCATGGGCGTTCAACGCCGACGCCAAGGCCCCCCGGTTCGACCCGGAGCGGGCCCGCACGCTGCTGGACGAGGCGGGTGTCACCGCAGACTCCTCGGGTGTCCGGGGCCGGCTGTCCATGTTCTACATGGACACGTTCCACGGTCACAGGCCGATCGCTGAGATGATCAGCCGCCAGCTGGGTGCGGTCGGGTTCGAGACGACCTTCGCCGGCCTGTCCTCGGTGGACTGGGCGCGGCAGGTCCGCGACCAGCACGACTTCGACCTGATCATCGTCGGCGGCTCGATGGCGCCGGACCCGGAGATCACGGCGACGAAGTACTCCACCGGCGGGCAGAACAACATGTGTATGCACCGCAACGCAGACGTGGACGCCGCCTACCTGGCCGCGCGCAACGCCGGGACGCGCGCCGAGCGCCGTGAGCACTACCGGGAGCTCCAGAAGGTGTGGGCGCGGGACACCGAATGGGTGCCGTTGTTCTGGTATGGCACGTACTATCCGCGCAGCGAGAAGTTCTTCGGCTGGGCCGACCAACTCGGCTTCTCCATCCCCTGGTGGCACTGGGGCCGGATGCGTGCGGTCGCCTGAGCCCTTACCCGGTCCCGGCTCTCGGCAGTCACGACTGCCGAGAGCCGAACCGTGCTCAGGTCGTTGACACCAGTGGGTCCACACAGCTTGTGCGGGTGCTGCGGTAGCCGCTGCGGCCGTTTCGGTATCGGTATACGCGCTGCTCGCCACAGGCAGCCGGCCGGTGATCGCGGCCAGCAGGGCGGGGCTTGTTGCCTTCGACGGTGAACGCGTGGTCCGCGCCGCGTCCTCGCCCTATGTCGGCCCCCTGTGCTCTTTCGGTCTTCACAAGTGGCTCTTGCGGGCCATACGGTGTCCGGCGGGCACGTCGAGGTGAGACAGCGGAGGAGTGATCGTGCGCGGGCGGATGGTGGGCGCCGGGGTGACCGTGCTGCTGGTGACGGGCTGCGGCGCGGAGGCGGAACCGGTGGCCGTGCCGCCGCCGGCGCCGGTCGCGGTGGCCGCCGCCTCCTCCGGCGGGGCGTGCCGGCTGCTGGACTTCGGCGTGATCGAGCAGCACGCGGGCTTCCGCTTCGATGTCGCCGCGGCCGGCGCGACGGGCGACAGCCACACCTGCGTGGTGCGCGTCGGGCGGGCGACCCTGCCGGAGCTGACGCTGACCGTCACCGAGACGTCGATCGACGCGGCGACCTTCGCCTCGGACGTGGTGCCGGAGAAGGCGGCCAAGGTCTCCGGGCTCGGCCAGCGGGCGTACCGGCGGACCACCTCGGCCAAGGGTGCCCTCGGGCCGGTCGTGGAGGTGGGCTGGCTGGCCGCCGAGGGCCGCCTCGCCACCCTGCGCTACGCCACCCCGGGGGACGCCGGCAAGGCCGAGGCCGAGAAGCTGACGACCGCCCTCGTCGCCCTGGCCCGACAGCTGGACACCCGCGCCATCTGACCCCGAGGGGCGACGGGGTGGGTCAGTGGGAGGCGACGAAGACGCGGGAGGCGATCTCGCGGGGCAGCCTGATCCGCTCGCCCGAACGGTCGATCGAGACCCCGTCGCGCTCCTGCGCCACCAGCACGGTCGCGCCCGGGTCGACGCCGGCGGCGTGCAGCTGCCGCAGGACGTCCGAGTCGGTCTGCACGCTCTCGCAGATGCGTCGCACCACGACCGGTCCCGACAGCCCGGGGAACGCCAGGTTGCGCTCACCCTCGATGGGGGTGGCGGCCGTCTGCTCCGGCTTGCCCAGCTCCTCCAGCCCCGGGATCGGGTTGCCGTAGGGGGAGCGGGTCGGCCGGTTGAGCAGGTCGTAGACCCGCTTCTCGACGGCGTCGCTCATCACGTGCTCCCACCGGCAGGCCTCCTCGTGGGCCTCCTCGTAGGGCATCCCGATGACGTTGACCAGCAGCAACTCGGCGAGCCGGTGCTTGCGCATCACGGAGACCGCGTTGCTGCGGCCGTGCGCGGTGAGCGCCAGGTGGCGGTCGCCCTCGACGGTCAGCAGGCCGTCGCGCTCCATCCGGGCGACGGTCTGGCTGACGGTCGGCCCGCTCTGCCCCAACCGCTCGGCGATGCGGGCACGCAGGGGCGGCACCCCCTCCTCCTCCAGTTCGAGGATCGTCTTGAGGTACATCTCGGTCGTGTCGACCAGATCATGCTTCACGTCAGCGGACCTCCGGCCAACGATGCTACCTCGGCGTTCACCGAACGCCCCACGGCGAACCGCCAGGTCGGTGCCGGGATGGTGTTGACTGGACGCCATGTCCGCAACCGAGGATCTGTTGGTGGAGGCCGACCGGCTCGCGGTCGAACTCGGCCAGGCCGACCCGCCGACGCTGCTCGACGTCCGCTGGCGGCTCGCCGGGCCGCCCGGCCGGGCCGACTACGCCGCCGGCCACCTGCCCGGCGCGGTCTTCGTCGACCTGGACACCGCGCTCTGCGGGCCGCCCGGCCCCGCCGGCCGACACCCGCTGCCCGACCCCGCCGCGCTCCAGGCCGCGCTGCGGGCCGCCGGCGTGCGCGCCGGTCATCCCGTCGTGGTGTACGACGGCGGCGACGGCATGGCCGCCGCCCGGGCCTGGTGGACCCTGCGCTGGGCGGGCCACCGGCCGGTACGGCTGCTGCACGGCGGCTTCCCGGCGTGGCTGGCCGCCGGGCTGCCCACCAGCACGACGGCGCCGAACCCGGCACCGGGCGACGTCGAGGTGCGCCCCGGCGCGCTGCCGGTGCTCGACGCGGGGGAGGCGGCCCGGCTGGCCGCGGCCGGCGAGGGGGTCCTGCTCGACGTGCGGGCCGCGCCGCGCTACCGGGGCGAGACCGAGCCGATCGACCCGGTCGCCGGGCACGTCCCCGGCGCGGTGAACCTGCCGGCCGGCGAGTACGTCGCCGAGGGCCGGTTCCCCGCCGCCGAGGCGCTGCGCGAGCGGTTCGCCGCCGCCGGGGTGGGCGACGACCGGCCGGTCGGGGCGTACTGCGGGTCGGGGGTGACCGCCGCGCAGGCCGTGTTCGCGCTGCACCTGGCCGGCCGGCCGGACGCGGCGCTCTACGTCGGGTCGTGGAGCAACTGGGTCGCCGAGCCGGCCCGCCCGGTCGCCACCGGGCCGACCCCGGGCGGCTGAGCGGCACCGCGCGCCGGGCCGACCCCGGGCGGCTGGCGGAACGGCGCGAACCGGGGCGACACCGGGGCGGCTGAGCAGCGCGTGCGCGGGTGCGCCGGGGCGCGCGTGCGACGATGATCCCATGTCCGACGACACGGTGGTGGTGTGGGACGAGTCGCTGCTCGCCTACGACATGGGGGACCATCCCCTCGACCCGGTACGGGTGGAGCTGACGTTCGCCCTGGCCCGGGAGTTGGGTGTCCTCGCGCGTCCCGGGGTGCGGCTGGTGAAGCCGGAGCCGGCCGACGACGCGCTGCTGAGCCGGGTGCACGACCCGCGCTACCTGGCCGCGGTGAAGGTCGCCCCCCGCGACCCGCTCTTCGCCGGCTTCGGGCTGGGCACCTCGGACAATCCGGTCTTCGAGGGGATGCACGAGTCCAGTGCGCTGGTCGCCGGCGCCACGGTGGCGGCGGCCGAGGCGGTCTGGCGGGGCGAGGCCCGGCGGGCGGTCAACGTGGCCGGGGGCCTGCACCACGCCATGCCGGCCCGGGCCGCCGGCTTCTGCGTCTACAACGACCCGGCGGTGGCCATCGCCCGCCTGCTCGACCTGGGCGCCGAGCGGGTCGCCTACGTCGACGTGGACGTGCACCACGGCGACGGGGTGCAGCAGGTCTTCTGGAACGACCCGCGGGTGCTCACGGTCAGCGTGCACGAGACGCCGCTGGCGCTCTTCCCGGGCACCGGCTTCCCCGACGAGACGGGCGGGCCGGGCGCGGAGGGCAGCGCCGTCAACCTCCCCCTGCCGCCCGGCGTGGACGACGCCGGCTGGCAGCGCGCCTTCCACGCGGTCGTGCCGTCGGTGCTGCGCGCGTTCCGGCCGCAGGTGCTGGTGACCCAGTGCGGCGCCGACGGGCACCGGCTCGACCCGCTCGCCGACCTGAACCTCTCCGTGGACGGGCAGCGCGCCACCTACCTGGCCCTGCGCGCGCTCGCCGACGAGCTCTGCGAGGGCCGCTGGGTGGCCACCGGCGGCGGCGGGTACGCGCTGGTCGAGGTGGTGCCCCGGGCCTGGGCGCACCTGCTCGCGGTGGCCACCGGGGAGCCGATCGACCCGGCGACGCTGACCCCGCCGCCGTGGCGGGAACTGGCCGCCGCGCGCCGGCCGGGCCGGCAGATCCCGCTGCGGATGACCGACGACGTCGACCCGGCGTACGAGCCGTGGCAGCCGACCGGCGAGCCGACCGCGGTGGACCGGGCGATCGCGGCGGCCCGCAAGAGCGCCTTCCCGCTGTTCGGGCTCGATCCGCACGACCCACGCGACTGATCCGCTGCCGGAGGGGACCACGCAGGTGACCACGGTGGAACCGGTGGACGTGCTGCTCAGCGACGGCACCACGGTGCAGCTGCGGCCGATCCGCCCGTCGGACGGGCCGGGCATCGTGGCGATGCACTCGCGCTTCTCCGAGCGCACCCGCTACCTGCGCTACTTCTCGCCGTACCCGCGCATCCCCGAGCGGGACCTGCACCGCTTCGTCAACGTCGACCACCGCGACCGGGAGGCGTTCGTGGTGCTGGTCGGCGGCCGGATCGTCGCCGTCGGCCGCTACGAGCGGCTCGGCCCGGAGGCGCCCGAGGCCGAGGTGGCGTTCGTGGTCGAGGACGCCTACCAGGGCCGGGGCATCGGTTCGGTGCTGCTGGAGCACCTGGCCGACGCGGCCCGCCGCAACGACATCGCCAACTTCGTGGCGGAGGTGCTGCCGGCCAACGGCGCGATGCTGCGGGTCTTCTCCGACTTCGGCTACCAGGTCCAGCGGCAGTTCGCCGACGGCGTGGTGCACCTGACCTTCCCGATCGCCCCCACCGACGCGACGCTGGAGGTGCAGCGCGGGCGGGAGCACCGCACCGAGGCCCGCTCCGTCGCCCGGCTGCTCGCCCCGCGCGGCGTCGCCGTCTACGGCGCCAGCGCCACCGGGCGGGGCGTCGGCGCGGCGGTGCTCGGGCACCTGCGCGACGGCGGCTACCCGGGCGCGGTGGTTCCGGTGCACCCGAGCGCGGCGACGGTCGCCGGGCTGCCCGCGTACGCCTCGGCGGCCGATGCCGGCGTGTCGGTCGACCTGGCGGTGGTGGCGGTCCCGCCGGAGGCGGCGACGCAGGTGGTCGCCGACGCGGCCGCCGCCGGCGCGCACGGCCTGGTGGTCATCTCGGCGGGCTTCGCCGAGGCCGGCGGCGAGGGCGCCGCCGCGCAGCGCGCGCTGGTCCGCGCGGCGCACGCGGCGGGCATGCGCGTGGTCGGCCCGAACTGCCTGGGGGTGGCCAACACCGACCTGGCGGTACGCCTCAACGCCACCCTCGCCCCGCGGCTGCCGGTGCCCGGCCGGGTCGGCATCTTCAGCCAGTCCGGCGCGTTCGGGGTGGCGCTGCTGGCCGAGGCGGACCGGCGCGGGCTGGGCCTGTCCAGCTTCGTCTCGGCCGGCAACCGGGCCGACGTCTCCGGCAACGACCTGCTCCAGTACTGGCAGGACGACCCCGGCACCGACGTGATCATGTTGTACCTGGAGACCTTCGGCAACCCGCGCAAGTTCGCCCGGCTGGCCCGGCGGATCGGCCGGGACAAGCCCGTCGTGGCGCTCGCCTCGCCGGCCCGGCCGCCCGGGGTGGGCGACTCCGCCGGCCCGGACGAGGTGGCGGTCGCCGCGCTGTTCGCCCACTCCGGCGTGATCCGGGTGGACACCGTCGCCGAGCTGCTCGACGTCGGGGTGCTGCTGGCCCACCAGCCGCTGCCCGCCGGGTCGCGCGTCGGCGTGGTCGGCAACTCTCCGGCGCTGACGGGGCTGGCGGCCACCGCCTGCGCCGCGCAGGGCCTCACCGTCGCCCGGGGCTACCCGCGCGACGTCGGCCCGCGCGCCGGCGTGGCCGAGTTCGCCGCCGCACTCGCCGGGACGGGCGCCGACGACGAGGTGGACGCGCTGGTGGTGGTGTTCGCCCCGCCGCTGCCCGGCCAGCTCACCGACACGGAGGCGGACTTCACGGCCGCGCTGCCGAGCGCGTCCGCCGCCGGCAAGCCGACCGTGGCGACGTTCCTGGCCGGCCGGGCGCCCGCCGGGGTGCCCGCCTACCCGAGCGTGGAGGAGGCCGTCCGCGCCCTCGCCCGGGTCACCGCGTACGCCGACTGGCTGCGCCGGCCCGCCGGGGTGCCGCCGGAACTGCCCCGGGTGGACCGCGCGGCGGCGCACGCCGCCCTGCATCCGGAGGCCCTCGACCCGGTGGGGCTGCTCGCGGCGTACGGCATCGACGTGGTCGGGTCCGTGCTGGCGCGCTCCGCCGCGGCGGCCGTCGACGCGGCGGCCCGCCTGGGTTTCCCGGTGGCCCTCAAGGCCGCCGCCCCCGGCCTGCGGCACCGGCTCGACCTCGGCGCGGTCCGGCTCGACCTGCCCGACGCGGCCACGGTCCACCGCGCGTACGCGGAGATGTCGGCGGTCTTTGGCGCGGACGTCCTGGTCCAGCCGATGGCCCCACCCGGCGTGGCCTGCGTGGTCGAGCTGGTGGAGGACCCGGCGTTCGGCCCGGTGGTCGGCTTCGGGCTCGGCGGCGTCGCCACCGAACTGCTCGGCGACCGGGCCTGGCGGGCGGTGCCGCTGACCGACCTGGACGCGGCCGAGCTGGTCGACGAGCCCCGGGCGGCGCCGCTGCTGCGCGGGCACCGGGGCGCGGCGCCGGTGGACCGGGCGGCCCTGGCGGACCTGCTGCTGCGGGTCGGCCGGCTCGCCGACGAGCAGCCCCGGGTGCGCGCGCTGACCCTCAATCCGGTGCTCGCCCGCCCCGACGGCATCTCGGTGCTGCACGCCACCGTCCGGGTCGGTTCCGCCGTGGCCCGCCCCGACACCGGCCCCCGCCGGCTGTGAGGGAGGGCGCCCTCCCGTCGCCTGCGGAGGACGCCCCTTCCGGCGGTGGAGCGGTCAGGCCCGCGCGGAGATCTGCTGCACCGCCCAGGCGTTGCCGTCGGGGTCGGCGAAGTGGACGAAGCCGACGTTGTCCAGCGGGTCCGGCACCGGGCGGGGATTGACGCCGACGACCTGGATCTCGCTGACCTCGACGCCGCGTTCGACCAGCTCCGCCCGTGCCCGGCGCAGGTCGGGCACGACCAGTTGGAGGCCCTTGAGCGAGCCCGGCGGCATGTCCGGCAGCACCCCCTTGCCGATCACGATCGAGCAGCCCGAGCCGGGCGGGGTCAGCTGCACGATCCGCGCGTCGTCGTCGATGACCGTGTCGTGGTCCACGGCGAAGCCGAGCTGGTCGGCGTAGAACGACTTGGCCCGGTCCACGTCGGAGACCGGCACGACCACCACTTCCAGGGTCCAGTTCACACCCGTTGGTAGCCCGTCGGGCGGCCCGGGTCAAGGAACCCGGCCCAAACGGACGCGGGGCCCCGGCGAACCGCCGGGGCCCCGCGTGGTCCAGAGGAGGTCAGCAGGCGTACGCCTCCAGGCGCTGCGCCCGCTCCGGGTCGCGCAGCTTCAGCAGGGTCACCTTCTCGATCTGCCGGATCCGCTCCCGGGACAGGCCGAACTCCCGGCCGACCTCGTCGAGGGTGCGCTGCCGGCCGTCGTCGAGGCCGAACCGGAGCCGGATCACGGCCTGCTCGCGCTGGGAGAGGGTGGACAGCACGATGCTGACCTCGTTGCGCAGCTCGCCCTGCGCGGCGGCGTCGCCCGGCTCGGCGCTCGGGTCGACGGCGGCGACGAAGTCGCCGAGCGCGCTCTCGCCGTCCTCACCGACGGCCTGGTCGAGGCTCACCGGCTCCCGGTCGTACGAGATCAGCTCGATCACCTGGAACTCCGGGATGTCCATGGCCCGGGCCACCTCGGCGACGGTGGGCTCGCGGCCCAGCGAGACGGAGAGCTCGCGGCGGGCCCGGACCATGCGGTTGACCTGCTCGACCATGTGCACCGGGATGCGGATGGTGCGGGCCTGGTCGGCCATCGCCCGGGTGATCGCCTGCCGGATCCACCAGGTGGCGTACGTGGAGAACTTGTAGCCCTTGGCGTAGTCGAACTTCTCGACCGCGCGGATCAGGCCGAGGTTGCCCTCCTGGATCAGGTCGAGGAAGGCCATGCCGCGACCCGTGTAGCGCTTGGCGATGCTGACCACGAGGCGCAGGTTCGCCTCCAGCAGGTGGTCCTTCGCGGCCCGGCCCTGCGTGACGATCAGCTCCAGGTCGGCCCGCAGCTCCGCCGAGACGGGGGTGCAGGTCGCCAGCTTCTCCTCGGCGAACAGGCCGGCCTCGATCCGCTTGGCGAGGTCGACCTCCTGGGCGGCGGTCAGCAGCTTCGTCCGACCGATCCCGTTGAGGTAAGCCCGGACCAGGTCCGTGGAGACGCCGCGCTCGTCGGTGGCGTCGAGGTCGGTCAGGGTGTCGGTGGCGCTCGCGGCCTCGGTGGTGCCGGCCGGGCGCGTCCGGTGCTCCGTCATCTGCAGGGCCATCTCAGTCTCTCCCCGTGTCCACGTCTGTGCCGTTGGATCCGGCCCAGTGGTGCCGGTGTGACACACAGCTTGGCGGGCGGGGCGTGAAACGGGAGTGAGGCGATCGGGGACCCGACACGAATTCCGTCGATGGCCTGCTCAGCGTGGGCGGTTCGTCGCCGAGCGCTTGTTGCCGCAGGCGGTTACCGTGCCATCGGTCGGCCGGCATGGCCGGCGCCGCCGGCGACGTCGGCGCACCGAACAGGTTATGGAGGGTGTCGTGGTCTTCAAGCGGCTCATGCAGGCGATGGGTGTGGGTGGCCCGTCCGTGGAAACCGTGCTGACGAATCCGAACTGCCGCCCCGGCGGCCAGCTGGAGGGCGTCATCCACGTGGCCGGCGGCGACCACCTCGTCGACGTGTCGTACGTCGCCCTGGGACTGGTCACCCGGGTCGAGGTCGAGAGCGGCGACAACGACTACGAGACCACGCAGGAGTTCCACCGGCAGGCCGTCACCGGCGCGTTCCGGCTCGGCCCGGGGCAGCGCCACGACATCCCGTTTCGCTTCGCCGTGCCGTGGGAGACGCCGCTCACCGAGCTGTACGGGCAGCACCTGCACGGGATGACGATGGGGCTGCGTACGGAGCTGGAGGTGGCCCGCTCGGTCGACAAGGGCGACCTGGACGCGGTGGCGGTGCACCCGCTGCCGTCGCAGCAGAAGATCCTGGAGGCGTTCCTGCGGCTGGGCTTCCGGTTCGCCCGGGCCGACGTGGAGCGGGGCCACATCTACGGCGTGCGGCAGACCCTGCCCTTCTACCAGGAGATCGAGTTCTATCCGGCGCCGCAGTACGCCGGGGCGATCAACCAGCTGGAGGTCACCCTCGTCACCGACCCGCAGCAGATCCAGGTGGTGCTCGAACTCGACAAGCGTGGCGGCCTGTTCACCGAGGGGCGGGACGCCTTCGGCCGCTTCACCATCGACCACGCCACCGCCGAACGCACCGACTGGACCGCCCAGCTCGACGGCTGGATCCGCCAGTCGCTCCAGCGCCGCGGCCTCTTCTCCTGACGCCACGCGCGCCGGCCGCCGGGCGGTCAGGCCCAGCCGTGACGCGCGGCGTGCCAGCCGAGCTGCATCCGGGTCTCCACCCCCGCGAGGTCCATCAGGTGGCGCAGGCGCCGCTGGAGGGTCCGCAACGACAGGTCGAGCTGGGCGGCGACGACCGGGTCGGTGAGCCCGGCCAGCAGCAGCGCCAGGATCCTCCGGTCCAGCTCGGTCGGGCCGTCGCCCGCCTGCGCGGCGGTCCGGTCGTCGGCGGGGCCGGTCAGCGCCGACGAGTCGAGCGGGTGGGCGTGGCGCCACACGATCTCGAACAGCGCGTCCATCGCCGCCAGCAGCCCGGTGCGGTGCAGCAGCACCGCACCGGGCTCACCACCGGGCGTGGCGGTCAACGGCACCAGGGCCAGCTCCGCGTCGGCCAGGACCAGCTTGATCGGCAGGTGGTCGACCACCCGCACCTGGACGCCGTCGCGCAGCGACTCCAGCGTCTCGGCGACCACCCCCGGTTCGGCCAGCGTCGGCCGGTCGATGACGACCCGGAAGTGCACCCCCTGACGGACCGCCGCCGACTCCACCGCGTTGGTGCCCGGCGGCACGGCGATGAACGGGGTGGTGACGAAGCTGCGCACCTCCGTGCGGGCGGCGTGCTGCACCTGCGCGAACCGGTGCCGGACGGCGTCGACGCCGCTGACCACCTCGATCAACTCGTCGATCGTGCGTCCCGCGATCGACGAACGGTACTCCTCGGCGAGCGTGACCAGCGCGAGTTCCGCGCTGCGCAGGGCGCCCCGCTGTTCGCTGATCAACGCCCCGAGCGCGACGGCGGGCGGCGCCGGGGAGAACTGCCCGTCCGGGCCGCCCTTCACCAGGCCGCACGCCACGTCGGGGTGGCCGGGGTCGACCCCGGTGTCGAGCACCGCCACGTCACCCCGCTGCCGTCGTACCCGGCGGCCCAGGCGGCGGGCGCGCCGACCTGCGGCACGCTCTCCTTCAGCGCCGCCGTCACCCGACCGTCCAGCCAGAGCTTCGCCACCCCGCCGCCGAGGGCGGTGGCCGGTGCCGCGGCCGAGGCGGGCGCGACGGTGGACCAGAAGGCCCGGGCCTGCTTCTTCTCGGTGGACAGCGCCGCACCCCGGATGCTGGGCAGGTCGCGGACGAGCTTCGCGCCGCGCGGGGCGGCCGGCTTCCCCGAGCGGGCCTTCGCCGGGGTGTACGCCGCGATCAGCGGCAACGTCGGGGTCTTCGCGTCGTCGTACCCCATCTCGATGAGGTCGGTGACGTTGAACAGCCGCCGGTCGAGCTTGTCGCCGTCGAGCAGCGGCAGCGCCTCGTCGGGCAGGACGTAGAGGTCGTCGCCGCTCTGCCGGACGCGCACGCCGCCCGTGGCGCCGGCCGGCCGGTCGACGTCGGCGGTGGCCCTGCCGTCGGCGAAGGTGGTCACCGTGACCACGTCGCCGGTGACCAGGGTGACGGTGTGGGTGTCCCGGGTGGCGGCGGGGGCGGCCGGGGGCGGGCCGGCCGCCGTCGCCGGTGTCTGGATCGTGGCGAGTCCGGCCGCGACCATTCCGGTCGCCGCCGCGGCGGCGGTGAGCCGCCGTCTCGCGCGGCCCCAGGTGAAGGGCTGTGAGGGGGATGGCATGCGACGGTTCTACCGTCGCCGTTCCGCCCCCGGGAACAGTTGACGTCGGCGGGGTTGCGCCACGGCGCGACTCCGCCACTCGCCTGCGGCGCCGGTCAGAGTTCGAGCAGCACCGTGCGGGGGCCGACGTTGACGCTCTCGACCAGCATGTGGGCGCGGAAGCGGCCGGTCTCCACCTTCGCGCCCCGGGCGCGCAGCGCCTCCACGACCGCCGTCACCAGGGGCTCCGCCACCTCGGCCGGGGCGGCCGCCGTCCAGCTCGGGCGGCGGCCCTTGCGGGCGTCGCCGTAGAGGGTGAACTGGCTGACCACCAGGATCGGCGCGCCGGTGTCCGCCGCGGACCGTTCGTCGTCGAGGATCCGCAGCTCGTGCACCTTGCGGGCCATCGTGCCGGCGGTCTCGACGGTGTCGGTGTGGGTGACCCCGAGCAGCACCAGCAGCCCGTCGTCGATCGCGCCGACCACCTCGCCGTCGACCGTCACGCCGGCGCGGCCGACGGTCTGCACCACGGCCCGCATCAGTCGGCCGCCGGCTCGATGAAGCCGCGCTCGACGAGGTGCGCGACGATCGGCCCCGCCGCCTCGGCCAGCTCCTCGGCAGCGACGTCGTGCGCGGCGGCGAGCAGGGCGAGCTGGTCGCGCAGCGGCAGCCGCCCGTCGGCCCCGCCGACCAGGGCCAGGACGAGAGGGTCGATCTCCTCGGTCCAGCGCAGACCGTGCGGCATGGCCAGCACCTGCCGGTCCACCGCCCAGCCCTCGTCGCCCATGGTGGCCTCCTGCCGCAGCTGGAGGCCGTCGGCGGCCCGGAAGCGGGCGTCGAGCAGCCCGTCGGTGTCGCGGGCGCGGAGCCAGTCCTGGCGGTCGAACCACGCGCCGACGCGGTCGCCGAGCGGCGCCTCGACCCGCTGGCGCAGGTCCTCCACCCGGACGACCGGGTCGTCGTGCCCGGAGCGGCGCAGCGAGACGATGCCGAAGCCGACCGCCTCCACCTTGTGCGCGTCGAACCAGTCCAGCCAGTCCGCCATCCGGCGCGGGTCGGCCGCCTCGCCGACGTCGGTGAGCCAGAGGTTGACGTACGCCATCGGGTCGGCCACCTCGCGCTGGATGACCCAGGCGTCCAGCCCCGTGCCGGCGAACCAGCCGGTCACCCGCTCGCCCCAGTCCTCCCCGGCGACGTGCACCCAGTTGGCCAGGTACTGCATGGTGCCGCCCTCGGTGAGCAGGCCGGGCGCGGCGGCGGCCAGCTCCGCGCCGATCGCGTCGCCGACCCGCCCCGAGTCGCGGTAGACGTGCGTGGTGGTGCCGGGGCCGACCACGAACGGCGGGTTGCTCACCACCAGGTCGAAGCGCCGCCCGGCGACGGGGGCGACCAGGTCGCCGCGGAGCAGCTCCCAGTCCTGGCCGTTGAGCGCGGCGGTGGTGGCGGCGAAGCGCAGCGCCCGCGCCGAGAGGTCGGTGGCGGTGACCCGCCGCGCGTGGGTGGCCAGGTGCAGCGCCTGCACGCCGGAGCCGGTGCCCAGGTCCAGCGCGGCCTCGACGGGCCGGCGGACGGTCGCGCCGATCAGCGTCTGCGTCGCCCCGCCGATGCCGAGGACGTGCTCGGCGTGCAGCGGCCGGCCGGGCCGGGCGCTGGCGGGCACGTCGGCGAGCACCCACCAGTCGTCCCCGTACGGCTCCAGGTCCACGCCCATCCGCAGCCCGTCGCCGTGCCTCTCGACCAGGCCCCCGGCGAGCGCCTCGGCCAGCGACAGCGGCGCCAGCGCGGCGGCCACGGCGGCCTCCGGCTCGGTCTGCTCGCAGACGAACACCCGGATCAGGGTGCCGAGCGGGTCGCGGTCCTCGGTGGCGCGCAGCGCCGCCCGGAAGTCGTTGCGGGCCACCCCGCCGGTGGCCTGCGGGCCGAGTCGGGTGGCGATGCCGTTCGAGGTGAACCCGGCTCGGGTCAGCGCGGTCCGCAGCGCCTCGACCCCGGCGGGGGAGAGCAACATGTCGTGTTCGTCCACGTCGCCATCCTGCCTGGCGTCGCGGGCCGGGTTTCGACGACCCTGGAGATCGGCGTGGCGACTCCGGCGCCGGCTCCCGCGCACGCGGGCGACGACGTCGCCACCCGCGGCGCGCCCGATTCCCGGCGCGGCTCGCCCGGCCGCCGACCCGGCCGCCGTCAACCCACCCTGACCGGCCACGCGGACCGTCCGTCCGGGTGCGCCTGCCCGCCGTCGGCCACCGGGTCGCCGCCAGCCTGGTCGGGAGATCCGATCCCGGGCGCCACCGCCGCCAGCGCGCGTCGGTCGGCTGCCCGTGCCACCAGCCAGGTGTACGCCAGCAGGATGAGCACGTCGACCAGCACCAGCTGCCACGGCGCGTCCGCCATCGTCTCGTCCACGGCCAGCCCGCCGAACGCCGCAGCCAGCCCGAACGCGCTCACGTTGTTGACCACGTGCAGCGCGACGGCTGCCTCCAGGCCGCCGGTACGCACCGTGAGCCACCCGCAGAGCAGACCCATCACGACCAGGTCGGCGAAGCCCCAGGCCGTGCCCCAGCCGTGCGCCGCGGCGAAGAGCACCGCCTGTGCCACCAGTCCCGGCCAGGGCGAGCGTAGCCAGGTCCCGAAGGCCTGGAGCAGCCAGCCGCGGAACAGGTACTCCTCGGCGGCGGACTGGAACGGGACCAGCGCGACGACCATCAGCAGTCCGGCGGCGAAGGCGGGCCAGCCGACCCAGGCGTCGAGCGGGCCGACGAGCACCATCTCGTCCCCGGTGGCCCGCAGGAGCAGGTGGCTGCCGACCAGCATGACCATGATCGCCGGAGCCGCCGTCAGCAGGCAGGTGCCCAGCCAGCGCCACCGGACCCGGCCGAGCACGGAGGAGAGGCTGCCGGCCGGCCGGCGTTCGACCCAGCGGGTGACGGCCATCGTCAGCGGCAGTGCCCCCGCCACCGCCAGCACCATCAGGGCGGTGTCCACGACGGGACCGAAGACGGGCAGCCCGTCGGCGTCCGTCGGCCGGTCGGTGATCTCCGCCACGACGGCGGCGACGCCGAAGAGCGCACAGCCGACGAGCAACGCCCCGCCGAGCAGGGCGAGGATGCCGACGAGCGACCGCCACCACCGCTGCCGGCCGGTCCGGGCGAGTCGGTGGTACGGAGTACCCGGGGAAGCAGCACTGATCATGAGAGCAAGACTGCCGTCGCCGACGGGCCGACGAGTCGACGTGCGGACCGAATGTGGCACCCACCCTGGGGTATAGGCCATCTCCTGCCCGCGGGCGACGTGACCGGCCGGCGGGCATACGTAGGGTTGCCCTCATCATGACTCTCCTGCGGACGTGGTCGCTGCCGTCGGCGCTGGTCGGCGCCCAGCTCCTGCTCTGGCCCGGGCTGCCGCTGCTGCGCGGTGACGCACCGGACGTGACCGCGACCTCGGCGGGTCTGGTCGCCGCCGTGGTCACCCTCCTGGCGCTGGGCTGGCGGCAGCGCCGGCCACTCCCGGCGCTGGGAGTGGTCCTGGCCGCGCAGACCCTCGGCCGACTGGGCGCCTCTCCGGACGAGCTGCTGGTGCTCAGCTTCGCCGAGCTGGTCGCCATCTGGTCCGTGGCCGTTCGGGTGCCGGGCCGGGTGGTCCGGGTGGCGCTCGCCGCCAGCGCCCTGTGGGTGGCGTTGGTCAACCTGCCCCGCTTCGAAACCGTGGAGGCCTACCTGGGGGAGGTCGTCGTCGCCGTGCTCGGCTACCTGCTGGCCGTGGGCCTCGGACGCAGCCGCCGGCACTGGATGACCGGACGGGCGGCGGTGGCCGGCCGGCTCGTGGCCGTCGAGGCCGAGGCCCGTCAGGCGGCGGAGACCGAACGCCGCCGGCTCGCCCGGGAGCTGCACGACGTCAGCGCCCACCACCTCACCTCCATCGTGGTGACGGTGGGAGCGGCGGAGCGCCTCACGGCCCGGCGTCCGGAGCTGGCCGCGGAGGCGGTGGGATTCGCGGCGCGTACCGGGCGGGAGACCCTGGCCGCGCTGCGCCGCCTGGTCGCGGTGATGAGCGACGACACCGAGGCCCCCCGGCCGCTGCGGCAGCGGCTCGACGATCTCGTCGTCGGCTTCCACCGGCTCGGCCAGCCGGTGCGCCTCGACCGGACCGGCCCGGAACCGCCGCCCGCCCTCGCCGAGGTCGTCCACGCCGTCGTCCGGGAGTCCCTGACCAACGTGGTGCGACACGCGACCGGCGCCGACGTCTCGGTCCGGGTCGCGGTCGACGCCCGAACCGTCACGGTCACCGTCGCCGACATCGGCGTACCGGGGCCGGCGGTCGGGTTCGGGCTGGGTGCCGGGCAGGGGATCAGCGGCCTGCGGGAACGCGTCACCGCCCTGGGCGGCACCCTGCGCGCCGGGCCGGACGGCGACGGCTGGCGGGTCGAGGCACGGCTGCCGGTCGAGGTGGGTCCCGCCGGCCGGCCGTCGCCGGCCCGGTCGGAGAACGGGCGGTCCCTGGTGACCGCCGCGCTGGTCGGTAACGCGTTGGCGCTTCCCGTGGCCGCGGCGCTCGTCTCGATGGAGACCGACGCCGAACTGGCGAGGCTACGCGACCCGGGCGTCCTTCTCCCGCTCCTGCTGCTCTCCGTGGCGCACGCCGCGCCGCTGGGCTGGCGCTGCCGCCGGCCGTGGGCCGCCTTCGCGGGCGTCGCCGGAACCGTGCTGCTCTGGCCGGTCGTCGCGTTGCTGGTCGAGCTGCCCCGGGGCGCGGAGTTCGTACTGCTGACCGCCGGCTTCGCCGACCTCGCCGCCGTCTGGGCCGTGGCCGCGTACGCCCGACGGCCCGGTCCGACGTGGCTGGCCGCACCGGTGGCGGCCACGACGCTCGCTGTGGGCCTGGTCGGTACGGCGGCGGCGGACGGTTCGGTCGCCGGGGAGCCCGTGCACGTTCCCGTCACCGTCTTCATGACCGTCTTCGTGGCCGGACTGCTGCTGGTGCCGATGCTGCTGACCTGGGGTGGTGGCGCGCTGGTTGGGGGCCGTTGGCGGCGGATGGTAAGCCGGGAGGACGACGCGCTGGCCGCGGCGACCGCCCGGGCCGTCGCGGCCGCCCGGGCCGAGCGGGAGCGGGTGGGCGCCGGGCTGCGCTCGGCGGTACTGGACCGGGCGAGTCGCCTGGTGGTCGTCGCCGACCAGGGCCGGCTCGACGAGATCCTGGTCGAGGCGCGGGCCACACTGGCGGCGATGCGCGGCCTGCTGGACGACCTGCGCGCCGACGAGCGGCCGGCGCTGCACGGTCCGCAACCCACGATCGCCGACGTCGGCGGGCTCTGCGCGTCGCGGCAGGCGGACGGCCGGGACGTCGTGCTGGACGCGCCGGGGACCGTGCCGGCGCTACCGGCCGACGTCGACGTGTCGGCGTACCGGCTGGTGGAGGCCGCGCTGGACGCGGGTGCCGGGCCGGCACGGGTGGTGCTGCGGCTGGCCGGCGGTGAGCTGAGGGTGTCGGTCACCGGCCTGCCCGCCGCGTCGGACCCGCTGGTCGTCGCCGGGCTGCGGGCCCGGGTCGACGCGCTCGGCGGCCGGCTCGCGCTGCGCCGCGGCGAGCTGCGGGCGCGGCTGCCGTTGCCGCCGGCCGCCGTGGCCGCCGCCGCCCGACCCGGGCAGGGTCGGGAGCCGGTGCGGGAGGGGGCGCGATGATCAGGGTGCTGGTGGTGGACGACCAGCCGGTGGTCCGGGCCGGGTTCGCGGCGATCGTCGACGCCGAACCGGACCTGGCCGTGGTCGGGGAGGCCGCCGACGGCGCCGACGCGCTCGATCAGGCCGCCCGGAGCCGACCGGACGTGGTGTTGATGGACATCCGGATGCCGGGGATGGACGGCCTGACCGCCACCGCCCGGCTGACCGCCGACCCGGCCGGCCCCCGGGTGCTGGTGCTGACCACCTTCGACCTGGACGCCCACGTGTTCGAGGCACTGCGGGTGGGCGCCTCGGGCTTCCTGCTCAAGGACGCCCAGCCGGTCGACCTGCTGCACGCGATCCGGGTGGTGGCCGCTGGCGACGGGCTGCTCGCCCCCACCGTCACCCGCCGGCTGATCGACGCCTTCGCCACCGGGGCGCTCACCCCGCCGGCGGAGCCCGCTGAGCTGGCCGCGCTCACCGCACGGGAGCGCGAGGTCTTCGTCCGGCTGGCGGCCGGGCTGACGAACGCGGAGATCGGCGGGCAGCTGGGCGTCGCGACCGGCACGGTCAAGGCGCACGTCAACGCCCTGCTCGGCAAGCTGGGTGCGCGGGACCGGGTGCAGGCGACCATCCTCGCCTACGACCTCGGGCTCGTCCGGCCCGGCACCCGGCGGTCACCGTAGGCGTGCCGGCCGGACACGCCGGGGGCCCACGCCTTCCGGGCGGGCCGTGACGCCCTGCCTGGCCAGGATGGGCGGCGCCTCGGCGGCGGCAGGGCAGGCCGGGTCCTGCCGCAGGACGTGACCGTCGCTCCGAGTGGTTGTCGGACCGGCGTGGCCCGTCCGTCCGGCCCGCGTCATTGGGCAGGATGGTCGCCATGACGCTCGCACTGCCCATCGACCCCGAGGCCAACCGGCTGCTGGCGCGCAGCCCGCTGGCGCTGCTGCTCGGCATGGTCCTCGACCAGCAGGTGCCGATGGAGAAGGCGTTCTCCTCGCCCTACGTGCTCGCGGAGCGGCTCGGCCGCGACCTGGACGCCCGGGAGCTGGCCGAGCACGACCCGGAGGCGCTGGTCGCCCTCTTCGCCCGGCCGCCGGCGCTGCACCGGTTCCCGAAGGCGATGGCGGCCCGGGTGCAGGAGGTGTGCCGGGTCCTCGTCGACCGGTACGACGGCGACGCCGCCCGGCTCTGGTCCGACGTCGCCGACGGCCGGGAGCTGCTGCGCCGCATCGGTGAGCTGCCCGGCTTCGGCGCGCAGAAGGCGCAGATCTTCCTCGCGCTGCTCGGCAAGCGGTTCGGGGTCACGCCGGAGGGCTGGCGGGAGGCGGCCGGCGGCTACGGCGAGCCGGACGCCCACCGGTCGGTGGCCGACGTCACCGACGCGGAATCGCTGCGCCGGGTGCGCGAGTACAAGCAGCAGATGAAGGCGGCGGCGAAGGCGAAGACCGCCGGGGGCTGACGCAACCGCGACGTCGTGGCGGTCGTTGTAGCCAGGATGGCGACGACGGGCAGCCGATGACGGACGAAGGCGGCGGGCGGTTGCTGCGGCCGGAGGACAGTTCGCCCCGGGCGACCTTCCTGGAGCTCTTCTTCGACCTGGTCTTCGTCTTCGCGCTGACCCGGGTCTCGCTGCGCCTGATCGACGGCACCGGGGCCTCCGTCGGGATCCTGCTCGCCGAGATCGGGCGCACGGGCGTGCTCTTCCTGGCCCTGTGGCTGCTCTGGTCGATCACCACCTGGGTCACCAGCCGGTACGAGCCGGAGCAGCCGGTGATCCAGTTCGTCGTGGTCGGGACGATGTTCGGCGCCATGGTGATGGCCGTGGCGCTGCCCCGGGCGTTCGAGGACCGGGCACCCTCGTTCGTGCTGGCGTACCTGGCGGTGATGCTCGTCCGCCCGCTGGTCATCGCCACGGCCCTGCGCCACCATCCGCGCCGCACCGTGCCGTGGCGACTCTTCGCCTGGGCGGTCGCGGGCACCGTGCCGTGGCTGGCCGGGGCGTTCGGGCCGGAGCAGTTGCGCCTGCCGCTCTGGACGCTCGCCGTGGTCGTCGACCACACCGGCCTGCTGCTCGGCTGGCCGTTGCCCCGGCTGGGTCCGGCGCGCACCTCCGGCTGGCTGATCGCCGGCGAGCACCTGGCCGACCGGTACCAGCAGATCTTCCTCATCTCGCTGGGGGAGACCATCCTGGTCATCGGGCTGACCTACAGCGGCGCGGAGTTCACCGCCGACCGGGCCGGCGCCTTCGCGACCGCCTTCCTCACCACGGCGCTGCTCTGGCGGATCTACTTCCACCGGGCGGGTCACCTGCTCGCCGAGGCGCTGCGGGTGGCCCGGTCGCCCGGGCGCCTCGGCGCCTCCGCCAGCAGCACCCACCTGGTCATCGTGATCGGCGTGCTGAGCACCGCCGTGGGCTACGACCTGGTGATCGCGCACCCGCACGGGCGGACCGACCCGACGTGGCTGGTCTTCGTCGCCGGCGGGCCGGCGATCTTCCTGGCGGCCCGGGCCCGCTTCGAGTACGAGATCTTCGGCCGGGTGTCCCGGTCGCGGGTCGTGGGCCTGCTGGTGCTGCTCCTGCTGTCGCCGGCGCTCACCCTGGGGCCGCCCATGCTGGCGCTGGCGCTGGTCGCCCTGGTGCTGGTGGGGGTGGCGTCCGCCGACGCGTGGCGCAGCAGAGGTCGCCCGCCCGAGACGGCCGCGTCGCCGCTCGGGACCGGCGGGACCGGCGGGGGCGAGTTCCCCGCGCCGTGACCGGGGACCGTCAGGCGGCGGTCGGCCGGGAGAGGGCGGCCAGCGCCCGCCGGACGTCGGCGAGGGAGACCGTGGCCGAGTCGTCCAGGTCGGCCAGGCCGGCCTCGATCCACTGCCGCATGAGCGTGGTGACCCCGATGCCGCGCGCGTCGGCGGCGGCGCGGACCCGTTCGTACGTCTCCAGTGGCAGGCGTACCGAGCGGCTGACCATGGGGGTGTCGGTGTCGGGGGTGGGCAGCTCCACCGGCTGGCTCCCGTCGATCAGCTCCGCGAGCCGGTCACCGCCGCTGTGGAAATGCTTGGTCGCGTCGTTACGGTTCATCGTCACCGCCTCCTCATCGGCGAGATCTCCGCACGGCCTCGTCGTAGCGCTTCGCCTCGACGTCGCTCAGCTCGCGGGCGGAGAGGATGTCCCAGTCGTTGTCGGTGCCGTCGGCCTCGGCGAGCAGCACGGCCAGCCGGCGCCCCCGGCGGGCGGCGGCGTAGACGACCATCACGTCGTCGCCGAGGTGCCGGATCACCCGGCGGGTGCTGTGCAGCGCCTCCCAGACTTCCCCGGGCGTGACGTCGTAGACCCTCAGGTTGGCCAACGCCTCGTCGGTGAAGCTGAACCTGCTGCCCACGGCGCGAGCGTACCACGCAGGTAACACGAGGCCAGGTCGAGCGATTTTCGCTGATCACGCGGCGCAGGTGACAGGATGGGGCGTAACCCCCTCGAGGAGGTCCGTGGTGAAGCGTCAGGCGTACCAGCCGATCCTGATCACCGACGCCTCACGCAGCCAGGACGACCAGCTCACCAGCCGTCAGAAGCGCTACGTGCTGATGATGGGCATCCGGGTGGCCTGCGTGATCGTCGGTGCCGTCCTGGTCGGCGTGCAGGCCCCGCTGCTCTGGCTCTGGCTGCCGATGGTGGCCCTGGGCATGGTGCTCATCCCGTGGCTGGCGGTCCTGCTGGCCAACGACCGCCCGCCCAAGGAGCAGCACCGGCTGGCCAACCGGTTCCAGCCGCGACACCGGGACGAGACCCCACCGATGAGCCTCACCGCCGAGGAACGTCCCCACAAGATCATCGACGTCGAGCCCTGACCCACCCGAGAGGGGGTCAGGGGCGGGCGCCCACCTGGGAGACGGCGAGGGCGCCGAGGTCGCCGGCGCGGCCCAGCGCCACCGCCGGCTCCGCGCCGTCGAGCCAGGCGGCCAGCAGCCCGGCCGCGAACGCGTCCCCGGCCCCGGTGACGTCGACCACCGCCACCCGGCGCGCCGGCGCCACGGTGGCCGAGGAGTCCCGGTCCACCCAGACCGCCCCGGCCGCGCCCTGCTTGACGACGACCCGCCGGGCGGAGGCCGACAGCGCCCGCCCCTGCGCCGCCGGGTCCATCCCACCGGCCAGCACCGTCGCCTCGTCGGCGTTGACCAGGAGCAGGTCGACCCCGCGTACCCAGGACAGGAAGGCCGCCGCGCCGACCCGCCGCAGCGGGGCCGCGGAGGCCGCGTCGACGCTGGTGGTGAGCCCGCGCTCGCGGGCGGCGGCCAGCGCGCGCAGCCCCGCCGGTCGCGACTCGGCGTCCAGCAGGGTGTACCCGGACAGGTGCAGGTGCCGCGCCTCCGGCGACGCGGCCAGCGCCGCGTCGACGTCGGCCGGGGCCAGCCGCAGGTTTGCGCCGCGCTCCGTGATCATCGACCGCTCCCCGGCCGTGGCCAGCACGATGACCGTCCCCGTGGCGCGGTCGGGGCACACGGTCGTCGCGCAGT
Organism: Micromonospora sp. NPDC023633; assembly: GCF_040640035.1. Taxonomy (NCBI): domain Bacteria; kingdom Bacillati; phylum Actinomycetota; class Actinomycetes; order Micromonosporales; family Micromonosporaceae; genus Micromonospora; species Micromonospora sp. NPDC023633. Next base: position 41,505 of record NZ_JBFABB010000022.1, read on the forward strand.
CGACCCCGGCGCGTTCCAGCTCGGCCACCCGGTCCCGCCCGGCGTCGTCGTCGCCGACGGCACCGACCAGCGTGACCGGTACGCCCTGGGCGGCGAGCCAGGCCGCCGTGTTGGCGGCCTGCCCGCCGCCGCTGAACCGGATCGCCGCCGGCGTGTCCGATCCGGTGGCCATCGGCCCGGCCAGCACCGCTACCACGTCGGTGATCAGGTCACCGACGACGAGGACGCGGCCTGCGGTCATGCCCCGGCGCGGCGGGCGGCCGCGGCGACGGCGATCCGGGCGGCGAGGTCGGCGTTGCGCAGGATGATCCGGACGTTCACCGCCAGGCTCGCCCCCTCGGTCGCCGAGTGGAAGTGCGCGAGCAGGTAGGGCGTCACGGCCTTGCCGGTCACCCCGTCGCGCTCCAGCAGGGCCAGCCCGTCGGCGAGGGTCCGGTCGTGCAGCTCCGGGTCGAGCTGCTCGTCGGTCGGCAGCGGGTTCGCCACGATCAGGCCGCCGTGGTGCACGCGGTGCTGCTCCCGGGCCGCCAGCACGTCCGCGACCTGCCCGGCCGAGTCCAGCGACCAGTCCAGGTCGAAGCCGCCGTCGGTGATGAAGAAGCCGGGGAAGCGCCGGGTCCGGAAGCCGACCACGCCGACGCCGAGGGTCTCCAGCCGCTCCAGGGTGGCGCCCACGTCGAGGATCGACTTGACCCCGGCGCAGACCACCGCGATCGGCGTCCGGGCCAGGGTGCCCAGGTCGGCCGACTCGTCGAAGGTCTGCGCCGCCTCCCGGTGCACCCCGCCGAGGCCGCCGGTGGCGAACACCCCGATCCCGGCGGCGGCGGCCACCGCGCTGGTCGCGGCCACGGTCGTGGCGCCGTCCGCGCCGGTCGCGGCGGCGATGGCGAGATCGCGTACGGAGAGCTTGGCGACCCCGTCGACGGTGGCGAGCCGGGTCAGCTCCGCGTCGTCCAGGCCCACCACGAGCCGCCCGCCGACCATGCCGATGGTCGCCGGGACCGCACCCGCGTCGCGGACGGCCTGCTCGATCTCGCGGGCCACCCGGAGGTTGTCCGGCCGGGGAAGGCCGTGCGAGACGATGGTGCTCTCCAGGGCGACGACGGGACGCCCGTCGCGCAGGGCGTCGGCAACCTCGCTGCCGTAGCGGATGTGAAAGTCGGTCACGTCACCACCGTACGGCCCCCGTCCGGGCTACCTGCAGTGGACCGGGCCGGGGGTGACCTGCCAGACTTGACGGTCGGAGGTGCAGAAGTGAGCACAGAGGTTCTCGAGCGTCCGGAGCTGAAGGACGCCGACACCGGTCCCGAGATGTTCCACTACGTGCGTAAGGAGAAGATCGCCGAGAGTGCCGTCATGGGCACCTTCGTCGTCGCGCTGTGCGGGGAGACCTTCCCGGTCACCAAGGCCGCCAAGCCCGGCTCGCCGGTCTGCCCCAAGTGCAAGGAGATCTACGACTCCTGGGGCGAGTGACCGTGTGCGGCCTCCCCGGTCGCGCACGTAACCTTCGCCGGTGACCACCTCCACCGCCCTGCTCCTCGCCGACCTCACCGGAGTGGCGGTCTTCGCCGCCTCCGGGGCCTCCGCGGCGGTGGCCAAACGGCTCGACCTCTTCGGCGTCGTCTTCGTCGGCTTCGTGGCCGCGCTCGGCGGCGGGATCTTCCGGGACCTGGCGATCGACGAGGCGCCGCCGCTGGCCTTCGGCGACTGGCGGTACGCCGCCACGGCCGCCGTCACCGCCGCCGCCGTCTTCTGGCTGCATCCCCAGTTCGCCCGGCTGCGCACCACCGTGCTGGTGCTGGACGCGGCCGGGCTGGGGCTGTTCACCGTCACCGGCACGGTCAAGGCCCTCGACGCCCAGGTGCCGCCGGTGGGCGCCTGCGTGATCGGCATGCTCACCGCGATCGGCGGCGGTCTCGGGCGGGACCTGCTCACCGCCGAGATCCCGGTGGTGCTGCGGCGGGAGATCTACGCCGTGGCCGCGCTCGCCGGCTCGATCCTCGTGGCGCTGCTGGACGCCCTCGGGCACGCCAACGCCGGCTGGCTGACCGCGGCGGCCGCGGTGGTCTTCCTGCTCCGCCTGGTGGCGCTGCGGCGGCGCTGGTCGGCGCCGGTGGCCACCCTGCGTCCCTCGCGTACGGGAACCCGCGGCAGCCACCCCTGACCCGGGTGGCGGATGTGACCAGCGTGGCGTCGGCTGGGTCCGGCGGCCCGTGCTGGTTATGCTGAGTCGGCCTTCGCGGCACCATCTGCGCGGAGGCGTTTTCATGGGCGGCGGTACCCGTGGCCCTCGCCCGGGGTCCGCCGTCAGGCGGTCGGAGAGGAGCTTCCCGTGGCGGCCCGGTTGCCGGCGATCGAGACGTTTCCGGCACTGCGCGCGTGGCAGCGCAAGGCACTCGTGGAGTACCTGCGCCGGCGGGACCCCGACTTCACGGCGGTCGCCACCCCGGGCGCCGGAAAGACCACCTTCGCCCTGCGGATCGCCGCCGAGCTGCTCGCCGACGGCACCGTCGAGGCGGTGACCGTGGTGGCCCCGACCGAGCACCTGAAGACCCAGTGGGCGCAGGCGGCGGCCCGGGTCGGCATCCAGCTCGACGCCGCGTTCCGCAACGCCGACCTGCACTCCTCCGCCGACTTCCACGGGGCCGTCGTGACGTACGCGCAGGTGGGCATGGCGCCCCACGTGCACAAGCGGCGCACCCTCACCCGGCGCACCCTGGTCGTCCTCGACGAGATCCACCACGCGGGCGACAGCCGCTCCTGGGGCGACGGGGTGAAGGCCGCCTTCGAGGGCGCCGAGCGCCGGTTGATGCTCACCGGGACCCCGTTCCGCTCCGACGACAACCCGATCCCGTTCGTCAGCTACGAGCGGGGCGGGGACGGCCTGCTGCGCTCCCGCGCCGACTCGGTCTACGGCTACGCTGACGCGCTGCGCGACGGCGTCGTCCGGCCGGTGCTCTTCCTGGCGTACTCGGGGGAGACCCGGTGGCGCACCAACGCGGGGGAGGAACTGGCGGCGCGGCTCGGCGAGCCGATGACCCAGGACCTCGTCGCGCAGGCGTGGCGTACCGCGCTGGACCCGGCGGGCGACTGGATGCCCCAGGTGCTGCGGGCCGCCGACGCCCGGCTGACCGTGCTGCGCAACGCGGGGATGCCCGACGCCGGCGGGCTGATCATCGCCAGCGACCAGCAGGCCGCCCGCTCGTACGCGAAGCTCATCGCGCAGGTGACCGGCGAGCGCGCGGCGGTGGTGCTCTCCGACGACGTGGGCGCCTCGGCGCGGATCGCCACGTTCGCGGCGTCCGAGCAGCGTTGGCTGGTGGCGGTCCGGATGGTCTCCGAGGGCGTCGACATCCCCCGGCTGGCCGTCGGCGTGTACGCGACCAGCGCCAGCACCCCGCTCTACTTCGCGCAGGCGATCGGCCGGTTCGTCCGCGCCCGCCGCCCCGGCGAGACCGCGTCGGTCTTCCTGCCCAGCGTGCCGCACCTGCTCGGGCTGGCCAGCGAGATGGAGGCCGAGCGGGACCACGTGCTCGGCAAGCCCAAGGACCGCGAGGGCTTCGACGACGACCTGCTGGAGCGCGCCCAGCGCGCCGACCAGGCCAGCGGCGAGCTGGAGAAGCGGTTCGCCGCGCTCTCCGCGACGGCCGAGCTGGACCAGGTGATCTTCGACGGCGCCTCGTTCGGCACCGCCGCGCAGGCCGGGACGCCCGAGGAGGAGGAGTACCTGGGCCTGCCCGGGCTGCTCACCGCCGACCAGGTGGCCCTGCTGCTGACCAAGCGGCAGCAGGAGCAGCTCGCGGCCCAGCGCCGCCGGGCCGCCAGGCCCGCTGAGGCGGCCGCTGAGGCGCCCACGGCCCCGCCGGTACCAATGAGTGCCGCCCAGCGTCGCGTCGCCCTACGCCGCCAACTGAACGCCCTCGTGGCCGCCCGGCACCACCGCACGGGGCAGCCGCACGGGAAGATCCACGCGGAGCTGCGCCGCCTCTGCGGCGGGCCGCCGAGCGCGCAGGCCACCATCGAGCAGCTCGAGGAACGCATCGCCACCGTCCAGACCCTCTGACGGGCGAGCCGGTCGACGGCCGGTCGCGGCGGGCGACCCGGCCGGTGCGTCGCGGCCGGGGGTGCGTGGCCGCCCGTGGCGGGACCGCGCGATCCGTTCCGCCCGTGCCCCCCTCGGGCGGGCGTGGCGGGGGCTGGGCGGGTGGACACGAAAAGCCGGCCGGAGGCCCCCTCAGGGGGCCTCCGGCCGGCTATGTCGTGGGTTGCGGTCTCTCAGTTCGCCATCAGATCGGCGCCACGCCAGCTGAACTCCGGGTCCGTCGCGAACCGCACGGTGATCTTCACGAGATCCTCCGCGTACTTGTTCGCGTGGTGCCCACAGAACACCAGCTCGCTCCCACCCGCCAGAGTGATCCGGAGCTTGCCGGCAGCATTGCAGCGGTCGCACCGTTCATCGGCGGCTGGGGGAGCCACCGTCTCGGGCGGCGGCGTGAGGGTCGGGGTCATCGCCTTCCTCCTCTGGTCGTCACCGATGAACAATCTCTTCGGTCGTTGCTCACCTATCGTGCAACACCCTGTCCCGGCGCTGCCTTCCCTGTGTGCCCGCGGGGGACCGAGGTCACACATGGCAGGGACAGTGTGCCGTGCACCAAGGGTGCCACGTCAACGATCACAATCGTGCAACCGGACGATCACCTTCCGACGTTGCACGCCAGGTGGTCAAAACGACACGTTCGGTTGACGATCGCGATCAGTCCAGGTAGTCCCGGAGCACCTGCGAACGCGACGGGTGACGCAGCTTGGACATCGTCTTGGACTCGATCTGCCGGATGCGCTCCCGGGTCACCCCGTAGACCTGCCCGATCTCGTCCAGCGTGCGCGGCTGGCCGTCGGTCAGGCCGAAGCGCAGGCGTACCACGCCCGCCTCACGCTCGGACAACGTCTGCAGCACCTGCTGGAGCTGGTCCTGCAGGAGCGAGAACGAGACCGCGTCGACCGCGACCACGGCCTCCGAGTCCTCGATGAAGTCGCCGAGCTGGCTGTCGCCCTCGTCGCCGATGGTCTGGTCCAGCGAGATGGGCTCCCGGGCGTACTGCTGGATCTCCAGCACCTTCTCGGGTGTGATGTCCATCTCCTTGGCGAGCTCCTCCGGCGTGGGCTCGCGGCCCAGGTCCTGGAGCAGCTCGCGCTGGATGCGGCCGAGCTTGTTGATGACCTCGACCATGTGCACCGGGATGCGGATGGTGCGGGCCTGGTCGGCCATCGCCCGGGTGATCGCCTGCCGGATCCACCAGGTGGCGTACGTGGAGAACTTGTAGCCCTTGGTGTAGTCGAACTTCTCGACCGCGCGGATCAGGCCGAGGTTGCCCTCCTGGATCAGGTCGAGGAAGGCCATGCCGCGGCCGGTGTAGCGCTTGGCCAGCGAGACGACCAGCCGGAGGTTGGCCTCCAGCAGGTGGTTCTTGGCGCGCTCGCCGTCCCGCGAGATCCAGCCCAGGTCCCGCTGCATGTCGCGGGTGAGCTTCTCCTCGCCCTCCTCGGCCGCGCGCAACCGCTCCGCGGCGTAGAGCCCGGCCTCGATCCGCTTGGCCAGCTCCACCTCCTGCTCGGCGTTGAGCAGCGGGACCTTGCCGATCTGCTTGAGGTAGGCCCGGACCGAGTCGGCGGAGGCGGTCAGCTCGGCGTCGCGGCGCGCCTGCTTGAGCGCCTCGGACTCCTCGTCGTCCCACTCGAAGTCGTTGTCGCTGGCCGAGTTGGCGGCGTCGGTCTCGGCGGCCCGGGTCAGCTCCGCCGGCTCCTCGACGACCACGTCCTCGATCTCGGCGGCGAGCTCCTCCGGGTCGATGTCGCCCTCGGCGCCCTCGCCCTTGGCCTTGCCGCCGGCCTTGGCCGGCTTGGCGCCGGCCGCCGCGACCGTCGCCCTGGTGGCCCGGGTCGACTTGGTGGCCTTCGCGGGCGCGGCGGCCTTGGCGGCCACCTCGGCGGTGGTGCCGGCGGCCTTGCGGGGGGCGGCCTTGCGCGGGGCGGGCGCCGTGGCCTCGTCGGCGGCGGGCGCCTGCTTCGGGGCGGGCGCGACGGCCTTCTTGGTGGTCTTGGCGGTGGTGGCCCGGGACGCCGGGGTGGCCGACCGGGCGGCGGCGACGCGGCGGCGGGTGCTCGCCGAGCCGTCCACCACCACGGTCACTCCCGCCTCGGAGAGCGCCCGGAGGATCTTCTTGGCCTGGGCCGGAGTCACCTCGGCGGACTCGACGGTGCGCGCGAGCTGAGCCGACGTGAGCTGACCGCCGGCGCTCTGCGCGTGGGCGATCAGAGTGTCGGTGAGCGAGCGAACGTCGGCGCCGGTCTGGCGGGGTTCTGTCACGAATGACCTTCCGGAGGCGAAGAGCGAGCACGGCCGGGTCGTCCGACGCAGAGCGGGGCACCTTGCCGGGCGATGTGGTTGAGGGACCCCCGTGTCCCGGGCCGGCCGGTCGTGGCGGTCCGTCGCAGCGTGGGCAGGGGTGAATTGTAACGCCGTCTGCGGCGATCATCCGTCGCCGCACGGCGGACCGGCGGCGGGGACCGCCGATTCGACGCAGATGTGGACTTTGTAAGGATGGTACCGCGCGTGACCCGGAACACCCCGGGCGTGCGGGAAGGGGACGAACGATGGATCGCTCGGCGCCGTCGGAACTGCTGGAGATCGCGGTCGACGTGGCCCGGGACGCGGCCGCGACCGCGCACCGGATGCGGGTCGAGGGCGTGTCGGTGGCCGCGACCAAGAGCACGGTCACCGACGTGGTGACCGCCGCCGACCGGGCGGTGGAGCGGCAGGTGATCGACGCGCTGCGCCGGCTGCGGCCGGGCGACGCCGTCCTCGGCGAGGAGTACGGCGCGGGGGAGACCGGCCCGGTCGGCCCCGGCGGGGTCCGCTGGATCGTGGACCCCATCGACGGCACGGTCAACTACCTCTACGGGATCCCGCACTGCGCGGTGTCGCTCGCCGCCGAGGTCGACGGCGAGGTGGTCGCCGGGGTGGTGCGCAACGTCAGCACCGGCGAGGAGTGGACGGCCACCGTCGGCGGGGGCGCGTGGCGCGACGGCGAGCGGCTGCGCTGCTCCACCGAGACCGACCTCGGCCAGGCGCTGGTCGCCACGGGGTTCGGCTACGACCCGGCGCGCCGGGCGCACCAGGCCCGGGTGATCGCCGAGCTGATCCCGCACATCCGGGACATCCGCCGGTTCGGCGCCGCCGCGCTGGACCTCTGCCTGGCGGCGGAGGGGCGGGTGGACGCCTACTACGAGAAGGGGCTCGCCGCCTGGGACCAGGCGGCCGGCGCCCTGGTGGCGACCGAGGCGGGACTGCTGGTCGCCGGGCTGGGCGGGCTGCCGGCCGGCCCGGACCTGGTGATCGCCGCGCCGGCGGCGCTGTTCAAGCCGCTGCACGACCGCCTCGCCGACCTGGACGCCTCGGGCGGTCCCTGACCGGCCGACGCCGCGCCCCCGCACGACCGGGGGCGCGGCGCGGTCGTGCGGCCCCGGCGGGACCGGGGCACGACGCGGTCAGTCGTCCTGGGGCATCGGGCAGGACTCCTCCGGCGCGACCGGCGGGCCGAGGTCGCCCAGGGACTGGTTGACCTCGGTGGTGGTGGCGAGCTGCTGGAAGCCGCCGCCGAGCACCACGTCGACGACGTCGTCGGTGCGCTTGGCGTCGTAGTCGTACTCGGCGTTGTTCAGGAAGTACGCCCGCAGCAGGTGCGCCGAGCCGACTCCCTTCGGGCCGTAGCGCAGGACCGCGATGTCGTCGATCTGCTTCTTCTCGTTGCCGACCTTCTTGACCTGGAACTTGCGGTTGCGGAAGTCGTCCGCGACGGTGGTGGCTCGACCCGGTTCATCGGTCGCGTTGTAAACGTTGATCTTGACGTCCTTGGGTTCCCGCAGGGTCACGTCGGCCAGCGGCCAGCCCTCCGGGCAACCTCCGGCGAGGCCGGCGCTGCTCTGGGTGTCGCGGACCAGCGCGACGACCACGAAGACGAGGGCCAGCACCGCCAGCAGGCCGACGACAACGAGTGCTCGCACTCGCGCAAAGCTCATCAGGGTGCTCCCCGGACAGTGGTGGGTGGTGGCGGCCGCCGGTGGTCGGGCCGCCCCGCCGGCCGTCGAGTACGCCGCTGAGGTTAACGGTTGTCCGGCCGTCGCGTGGAAACAGCCGGACATGCCGGCGCGCCATCCCGGAACCGGGTAGTACTACCCCTATCTTCGTGTCGCCTGAGTCACATTGGGAACAACTTCGCGTGCGGGGGCGTACATCTCAGCCACGAGGGCGGTATACATGCCTCGCCCAGAGGGGGGGTATGGTTCCGCGCCTCGCCGGCCGTTCCTTGGGGGTGCCTCCGTCCGTGCTGTCTTCGGGTCGGGTGACCGACACAAGTGGTGGCCGGCCAGCGGAACCGAAACAGCGTCGTCCGGCGTTACAACCGGAAGCGACAACATCGATATGGGAGAGTGAAACCGATGGCCACCGACTACGACGCCCCGCGTCGCGACGAGGTCGACCTCGGCGAGGACAGCCTGGAAGAGCTCAAGGCCCGACGCGTCGACTCACAGTCGGGCGCCGTGGACGTCGACGAGGCCGAGGTGGCCGAGAGCTTCGAGCTGCCCGGCGCCGACCTGGCGGACGAGGAACTCACGGTCAAGGTGCTGCCGATGCAGCAGGACGAGTTCCGGTGCGCCCGCTGTTTCCTCGTGCACCACCGCAGCCAGTTGGCGGTCGAGCGCAACGGCGAGCTCATCTGCCGCGAGTGCGTCTGACACCGTTCGTCCGCACCAGCGGCGGCTCCCTCGTCGGGGCCGCCGCTGCCCGAGTCGCCGTGCGGTACTCCGGGGGACCTGCTTGACTCGTTGACGGGAGACCGTCATGTCGACGTCGGTCCATTCGGGAGGTCGGACCATGAGCGAGCGGAGCGAGTCCGGCGGCACGCGTGGCGCGGACACGACCCGGGCCGACGGTGTGGGCGACCACGCCGCGCGGGACGACCACGCCGACGCCGTGCCCGCGCGCGGGGCGGACGAGCTGGGTGCCACCGTCGCGGCGTTGACCGCCGACGACATCGAGCCGGCCCGCCGGCGGCAGCTGCTCGGCCGGCTCGTCGGGCAGGCCCGCGCGCGCGGGCTGGCCGACCTGTTCAAACCGAAGAGCGCGGTGCGCTGGATGGTCGACACGGTCGCCGAGATCGCCCCGCACGTGCCCGTGCGCGACCTGGCCACCCTGCGCCGGCACTTCGACGGCCTGGACGGCGAGGCGCTGGCCGATCGGCTGGTGCGCAACGCCGCGCGGACGACGGCCGGGATCGGCGCCGCCGGCGGGGGAGTGGCGGCGGTCGAGTGGACGGTCGCTCCGGCCCTGCTCTCCGCGCCGGTGCTGCTGGCCGCCGAGACGGTCGCCGTGGTGGCCGTCGAGCTGAAGCTGATCGGCGAGCTGCACGAGGTCTACGGGGTCCCGGTGCCGAGCGGCGGCACCCAGCGGGCGGTCGCGCTGGTGCAGTCCTGGGCCGGCCAGCGGGGGATCAACCCGATGATGCCGGGTGTCGGGGTGGGCGCCGTGCTGGGCACCGCCGCGCGCAAGGAGCTGCGGGACACCCTGCTCAGGCGCTTCGGCCGCAACCTGACCACCCTCGGCCCCTTCCTCACCGGGGCGGCGGTCGCCAGCTACCTCAACCGCCGGGCCACCCGGACGATGGCGGACCAGCTCCGCAGCGATCTGCGCCGCCGCACCACGGCCCTGCCGGGCACCCCGCCGGCCCTCCCCGGCGCCCGCTGAGCGGCCGGCACCGGGTGCGGGACGGGACCGGGCGCCGGACGGCGGCCGGGCAGACGGACGGCGGCTGAGCGCGGCAGGGCGGCTCAGGCAGACGGCGGCCGAGCAAGGCAGCGGCACGGCGGCCGAGCGGGGCAGGGGGACGGCGCGGAGGGTGCCGGACGACTCAGGGGCGGGCGGCGTCGCGGGCGGCGAGCAGCGCCTCGGCCAGCTCGACCGGGCGGCGGGTGCTGACCACCCAGAACGGGGTGGGGTCGGCGGGGTCGTCGAGGACCACCTGGACGGCGCCGGGGATCCACGGCCGCTGCACCACGAACGCCAGCGGGTCGGCGCCGACCCCGAGCACCTCACGCCGGCCGGCGGCGTCCAGCGGGACGACGTCCGCGACGAACCGGACCGGCAGCCGGGCGTCGTCCACCCGCAGCTCGCCGTCGCGTACCGCGATCCGGATCCGGCCGAGCCAGGCCAGGCCGGCGACGGTCGCCGGCAGCAGCACCACGAACGGCAGCCAGGCGCGGACGCCGGGCGCGCCCATCCAGACCTCCACGGCGAGCAACGCGGCCGCGGCCAGCCCGCCGAGCCACAACCACCACGGCAGACCGAGCCGCTCGGCGTGCTGGGAGGGCGCCGCGGCGGGCGGCGCCGGGGACGGCGAGGATGGTGACCGGCTCACTCCTCCGAGGGTACGGCGCACGACGCCCGGCGGAACCGGCAGGATGGCAGGGTCACCCCAGCAGGACGGACGGAAGAGGGGAACCGTGACCGACGTCGTACCCGTGCCCGTACGGCAGCTCGATCCCGAGCTGCCGCTGCCGGCGTACGCACATCCCGGCGATGCCGGGGCAGACCTGGTGGCGGCGGCGGACGTCGAGCTGCCACCCGGCGGCCGGGCCCTGGTCCCGACCGGCGTGGCGATCGCGTTGCCCGAGGGGTACGTGGGCCTCGTCCACCCCCGTTCGGGGCTTGCGGCCAGACTCGGCGTGACGGTGCTCAACGCGCCCGGTACGGTCGACGCCGGCTACCGGGGTGAGATCCTGGTCAACCTGATCAACCATGATCGGGACACACCGGCGAAGATCTCCCGCGGTGACCGGATCGCGCAGCTCGTCGTGCAGCGGGTGGCGCGGGCGGACTTCCAGCCGGCGGCCGAGCTGGCCGTGTCCCGGCGCGGGACCGGCGGGCACGGCTCCACGGGCGGCCACGCCGGCCTGGTGCCGTCCCCCGCGACCGTCGGGGCGGGCGGCGGGCAGGACGCGGCCCCGGACGGCCGGCGGGCGCCGGACGTGCCGGACGCGCGACGGGAAGAGCGGGACCGGGCAGGCGGCCGGACGGAAGAGGTGGCAGGGTGAGTGCGAACAGCGGAGGGTTGGCGCAGTGATCTTCTCCCGGAAGCGGGACAGTGCCGGACGGCACGCCCGTGACGAGCGGACGACCGAGGTCCTCGACTCCCACGAGGAGTCGGCCCCGGCCCGCGGCCCGTACGACATCTCGGAGGCGCCCGAGGGGGTGCAGCGGCTCGACCTGGGCAGCCTGCACATCCCGGCGGTGCGCGACGTCGAGGTGCGGGTGCAGGCCGACCCGGAGGGCGTGATCCAGCAGGTCGTGCTCGTGCACGGCCCGAACGCGCTCCAGCTCGGCGTCTTCGCCGCGCCGCGCTCCGAGGGCATCTGGGACGAGGTGCGCGAGGAGATCCGCCAGTCGCTGTTCAACGACGGCGCGGCGGCCCAGGAGGTCCAGGGCGAGTACGGCACCGAGCTGCACGCCCGGGTGCGTACCCCGGACGGGCTGACCGACCTGCGGTTCGTCGGCATCGACGGGCCACGCTGGATGGTCCGCGGCGTCTACCAGGGCGAGGTGGCCACCAACCCGGCCGCCGCCGGCCCGCTCGCCGAGTGCCTCGACGGCCTGGTGGTCGACCGGGGCCAGGAGGCCAAGCCGGTGCGCGAGCCGCTGCCGCTGCGGCTGCCCCGCGAGGTGGCCGACCAGGCGGTCGAGGGAGCACCGGCCGACGGCAACCCCGCGCCCGCGCCCCGCGAGGCCTGACCGTCCGTCACGACGCGCCGGGACCGGCCCCGTCGGCGTACGCTGGCGGGACGGTTCCGGCGCCGCCGGGGCCCGGGTGCCGGCGTCGTGTCGGCCAGCGTGGAGAGGGTGACGCGGAGGTCATGTCGACCGACGAGAGCCGGGGTTCGCTGCGCCGCATGCTGCGACGGCTCACCGCGAGCGAGGCGGAGATCGAGGCGCAGGAGCTGCGCCGGGAGAGCGCCGAGCACGGTGGTGTCCCGGCCGGGCAGTGCATGCGGGGCCAGGTGGTCTCGGTGGCCGGTCGGCTGCGCACGGTCGTCTACACCCCGCGGACCAACCTGCCCACCCTGGAGGCGGACCTCTACGACGGCAGCGACGTGGTCACCCTGGTCTGGCTGGGTCGGCGGCACATCGCCGGGATCGAGCCCGGCCGGCACCTGACCGCGCGCGGGCGGGTGGCCGTGCGCGACGACCGCAAGGTGATCTACAACCCGTACTACGAGCTGGAACCGCCGAAGTGACCCGGTGGCCGCGGCGGACGGAAGGCGTGCGATGACGACGGGACAGCACCGGGCGGCACAGCCGGAGAGCGACCCGCAGGACGAGGAACGGCTGCCGACCCTCGCCGAGCAGATGGCCGACCAGCTCGGCGGCTGGCGCGGCCTGGTCGAGTCCAGCATCCCCGTGGTCGTCTTCGTGCTGGCCAACATCATCGGCGAGCTGCGGCCCGCCGTGATCGCCTCGGTGGCGGTGGCGCTCGTGATCGCCGGGCTCCGGCTGGCGCAGCGCCGACCGGTCCGGCACGCGGTCAACGGGCTCTTCGGCATCGCCGTCGGCGCCGCGATCGCCTGGCGCACCGGCGACGAACGCGACTTCTACCTCCCCGGCATCCTCTACGGCATCGGCTACGGGCTGGCCCTGCTGGTCTCGGCGGCCGTCCGGCAGCCGCTGGTGGGGTGGATCTGGTCGGTGCTGGTGGCGAAGGGCCGCGCGGAGTGGCGCGACGACCCGCGCCTGGTGCGGACCTTCACCGGGCTCACCGTGCTCTGGGGCGTGGTGTGGCTGGCCAAGGTGGGCGTGCAGGCCGGGCTCTACCTCGCCCACCAGGACACGGCGCTCGGCGTGGCGCGGCTGGTGCTGGGTTACCCGCCGTACGTGCTGCTGCTGCTGATCACGGTCTGGACGGTGCGGCGGGTGACCCGGGAAGCGGAGCCCGAGGGGCTGCCCGGCGGCTGAGCCGCCGGCCTCAGCGCCGCTCGCGGGTGCGTTCGACGCTGTCCGCCCCGAGCACCACCGCGCGGACCGCGTCCTCGACCTCCGCGGTGCACACGAAGATCAGCTCGTCGCCCGCCTCGAGCGGGTCGTCCGGGGTGGGCACCAGCACCCGCTTGCCGCGCAGGATCGCCACCAGCGCGGAGTCGCGGGGCAGCGGGACCGCGCGCAGCGGCTCCCCGACGTACGGGGCGGTCGGCGGCAGGGTGATCTCCACCAGGTTCGCCTCGCCCTGCCGGAAGGTCATCAGCCGGACCAGGTCGCCGACGGTGACCGCCTCCTCGACCAGCGCGGCCATCACCCGCGGCTTGCTCACCGCGACGTCGACGCCCCACTGCTCGGTGAAGAGCCACTCGTTCTCGGCCCGGTTCACCCGGGCCACCACCCGGGGCACCGCGAACTCGGTCTTGGCCAGCAACGAGACCACCAGGTTGACCTTGTCGTCCCCGGTGGCCGCGACCACCACGTCGCAACCGGCGATGTTGGCCTCCTCCAGGCTGGCCAGCTCGCACGCGTCGGCCAGCACCCAGTCGGCCGCCGGCACCCGGTCGGGGCGCAGCATCCGGGGCTGGCGTTCGATGAGCATCACCTGGTGGCCGTTGTCGATCAGCTCCTGGGCGATCGAGCGGCCCACGTTGCCCGCGCCGGCGATGGCGATACGCATGCTCACAGCCCTCCTTCCGGCGGCGTCCCCGCCACCGACGTGACCGTAGCCGCCATGTCGTCTGTGACCAGCATGAAAAGCTGGTCGCCCTCCTGGACGACGCTGGACGGGGTCGGCAGGGTGCCGATGCCGAAGCGGATCAGGTACGCCACCCGGGCCCCGGTCGCCTCCTCCAGGACGCGCACCGGCCGGCCGACCCAGTCCTTGTGCACCGGCACCTCGACGATCGACACCGTGCTCGTCGGGTCCCGGAAGATCTCCACGTTCCCCTCCGGCACCAGGTGCCGCAGCATCCGGTCGGCGGTCCACCGGACGGTGGCCACGGTGGGGATGCCGAGCCGCTCGTAGACCTGCGCGCGGCGCTGGTCGTAGATCCGCGCCGCCACCCGGGACACGCCGAACGTCTCCCGGGCGAGCCGGGCCGAGATGATGTTCGAGTTGTCGCCGCTGGACACGGCCGCGAAGGCGTCCGCCCGCTCGATGCCGGCCTGCCGGAGCACCTCGCCGTCGAAGCCGGCGCCGGTGACGGTGATCCCGGCGAAGTCGGGGCCGAGCCGCCGGAAGGCGTCGGCGTCCTGGTCGATGACGGCGACCGAGTGCCCCCGGGACTCCAGGCTGTAGGCGAGGGTCGAGCCGACGCGGCCACAACCCATGATCACGACATGCACCGCGTCCCTCCTCAAGGTGCGCAACGCCCGGCCGGTGAGCGTGCCGTCTGCGAGCCTGCCACGTTCCGGGCGTGGACGCGGACCGACGGTACTCCGCCCGTCCGGCCCGCCGCGATCGACCACCCCGCGACGCCCGCCCGGGTGGTCGTACGCTTGGCGGTTGTGGCCAGACCCACCTCGCTGCTGAAGCGGCTGCTCCTCGGTCGACCGTTCCGGTCCGACCGGCTCAAGCACACGCTTCTGCCCAAGCGCATCGCGCTGCCCGTGTTCGCGTCCGACGCGCTCTCCAGCGTCGCGTACGCGCCCGACGAGATCCTGCTGACCCTCTCCATCGCTGGCGCCTCGGCGTTCCTCTTCTCGCCGTGGATCGCCCTGGCCGTCGTGGTGGTGATGCTCACCGTCGTGGCCAGCTACCGGCAGAACGTGCACGCCTACCCCTCGGGCGGCGGCGACTACGAGGTGGCCACGGTGAACCTCGGTCCCCGGGCGGGGGTCGCGGTGGCGAGCGCGCTGCTGGTGGACTACGTGCTCACGGTCGCGGTCTCGGTCTCCTCCGGGGTGGCCAACCTGGGCTCGGTGGTGCCGTTCGTGGCCACCCACAAGGTGCTGATCGCGGTCACCGCGGTGGTGCTGCTCACCGCGGTGAACCTGCGCGGCCTGCGGGAGTCCGGCACGGCCTTCGCGATCCCCACCTACGGCTTCATCATCGTGATGGTCGGGATGCTGCTCACCGGCCTGGTGCGGGTCTTCGTGCTCGGCCACGACCTGCGGGCGCCCAGCGCCGGGCTGGAGATCCAGGCCGAGCACAGCGTCACCGGCTTCGCCCTCGTCTTCCTGCTGCTGCGCACCTTCTCCTCGGGCTGCGCGGCGCTGACGGGCGTGGAGGCGATCTCCAACGGGGTGCCGGCGTTCAAGGCCCCGAAGAGCCGCAACGCGGCCACCACGCTGCTGCTGCTCGGCACCATCTCGGTGGCCATGCTGGTCGGCATCATCTGGCTGTCCCGGCTCACCGGCCTGCAGTTCGTCGAGGACCCGGGGTTGCAGATCATCTCCGGCCCCGAGGGGTACGTGCAGAAGACCGTTACCACCCAGCTCGGGGAGACGGTCTTCGGCTCCGGCTCGGTGCTGCTCTACGTGCTCGCCGGGGTCACCGCGCTGATCCTCTTCCTGGCCGCGAACACCGCGTTCAACGGCTTCCCGGTGCTCGGCTCGATCCTCGCCCAGGACCGCTACCTGCCCCGGCAGCTGCACACCCGCGGCGACCGGCTGGCCTTCTCCAACGGCATCGTCTTCCTGGCCGTCGCCGCGATCGTGCTGATCGTCGGCTTCCAGGCCGAGGTGACCCGGCTCATCCAGCTCTACATCGTCGGCGTCTTCGTCTCCTTCACGCTCTCCCAGGCCGGCATGATCCGGCACTGGAACCGGCACCTGCGCACGGCGCGGGACCCGCAGGCGCGGCGGCGGATGCTCCGGTCCCGGGCGATCAACACCTTCGGCATGGCGATGACCGGCACGGTGCTGGTCATCGTGCTCGTCACCAAGTTCCTGCTCGGCGCGTGGATCGCCATCGCCGCGATGGCGATGATCTACGTGCTGATGCTCGCCATCCGGCGGCACTACGACCGGGTCGCCGCGGAGCTGACCCCGCCGGACGAGGGCCGCGCCGTGCTGCCCGCCCGCAACCACGCCGTCGTGCTGGTCAGCAAGCTGCACAAGCCGACGCTGCGGGCCATCGCGTACGCCCGGGCCACCCGGCCGGACACGCTGACCGCGGTGACCGTGAACGTCGACGAGAAGGACACCCGGGAGTTGCAGGCGGAGTGGGAGCGGCGGGACCTGCCCGTCCCGCTGACCGTGGTCGACTCGCCGTACCGGGAGATCACCCGGCCCATCCTGGACTTCGTGGCCGGCGTCCGCCGGGAGTCGCCGCGCGACGTGGTGACGGTCTTCATCCCGGAGTACGTGGTGGGGCGCTGGTGGGAGAACCTGCTGCACAACCAGAGCGCGCTGCGCCTGAAGGGCCGGCTGCTCTTCGAACCGGGGGTGATGGTGACCAGCGTGCCGTGGCAGCTCGCCTCGACCGCCGGCAAGGACCTGGACCGGCTGGACGCCACGCTGACCCGGGGCCCGGCGCGCGGCCCCCGGGTCGCGCCGCGCGGCACCCTGCCGCCGAGCGTCCCCCCCGTCGTGTCCGCGCCGCCCGGCGAGAGCGGCCCGAGTGGTGGAGGAGAGCGGTGACGGCGCACGGGGACGGCCGGGGGCTGGAGGAGGCCGAGCGGGTCGAGCTGACCGTCGGGGCGGTCGCGCCGGGTGGGCACTGCGTCGCGCGGGTGGACGGCCAGGTGGTCTTCGTCCGGCACGCGCTGCCCGGCGAGCGGGTGGTCGCCGAGGTGACCGAGGTGCACCGCGGCTTCGTCCGGGCCGACGCGGTGACCGTGCTCGAGGCCGCGCCGGAGCGGGTCGAGCAGCCCTGCCCGTACGCGAAGCCGGGCCGGTGCGGCGGATGCGACCTCCAGCACGTCGCCCCGGCCGCCCAGCTCGACTGGAAGGCGGCCGTGGTGCGCGAGCAGCTCACCCGCCTCGGCGGGCTCGCCGACGCCGAGCTGGACGCCCTCGGCGTCCGGGTGGCGGCGCTGCCCGGCGGGTCGCTCGGCTGGCGCTCCCGGGTCCGCTACGCCGTCGACGGGGCGGGCCGGGCCGGGCTGCTCAAGCACCGCTCGCACGAGGTGGTCCCGATCGACCGCTGCCTGATCGCCCACCCGGCGATCCGGGAGCTGCCCGTGCTGGCCCCGACCGGGGCGCGCTGGCCGGACGCGGACGCGGTCGAGACGGTCGCCTCCACCGGCGGGGACGTGGCCGTGACCGCCGTCGCCGACGGGGTGTCCCGCCCGGTGAGCGGTCCGGACCGGGTCCGCGAGGTGGCGGCCGGCCGGGAGTGGACGCTGCCGGCGTCGTCGTTCTGGCAGGTCCACCCGGCCGCCGCCGACACCCTGGTCGACGCCGTGCTGGAGCTGGTCGACCCGCGCCCGGGGGAGCGGGCCTGGGACCTCTACGGCGGGGCGGGGCTCTTCGCCGCCGCGCTGGCCGGCCGGGTCGGCGACGCGGGCCGCGTCACCCTGGTCGAGTCGGCGGCGCAGGGCGTCGCCGCCGCCCGGGAGAACCTGCGCGACCTGCCCCGGGTGGAGGTCGTGCCGGCCCGGGTGGAGACCGCCCTGGCCCGCCGCCGGATCACCGGCCCGGTCGACGTGGTGGTGCTCGACCCGCCGCGCTCCGGCGCGGGCGGCCGGGTGGTGCGGGACCTGGTGGCCGCCGGTCCCCGCGCGATCGCGTACGTGGCCTGCGACCCGGCCGCCTTCGCCCGTGACGTGCGCACCTTCGCCGGGTTGGGCTGGCGGCTGGCCGCGCTGCGCGGCTTCGACCTGTTCCCGATGACCCAGCACGTCGAGCTGGTCGGTCTGCTCCTGCCGCCCGACTGAGCCGCCCGCTAGCCTGACGTGATGAAGATCGTCGCGTTGATGTCGGGGACCTCCTACGACGGGGTGGACGTGGCCGCCGCCGAGTTCACCCTCGACGGGGACACGCTGCGGCTGCGCCCGCTGGGCCACCGGGGCCTCGACTACGACGACGAGCTGCGCGCCGCGATCGGCGCGTTGCTGCCGCCCGGGAGCACCACCGTCGAGGCCGTCTGCCGGCTGGACAACCGCCTCGGGGAGGTCTTCGCCGAGGCGGCGGCCCTCGGCGTCGAGCTGGCCGGCGGCACGGTCGACGCGGTGGTCTCGCCCGGGCAGACGGTCTTCCACTGGGTCGACGACGGACGCGCCCGGGGCACCCTGCAACTGGGCGCCGTGGCCCGGGTGGCCGCCCGGGTCGGCGTACCCGTGCTGAGCGACCTGCGCTCGGCGGACGTCGCCGCCGGCGGGCAGGGCGCGCCCCTGGTCCCGGCCTTCGACGCGCTGCTGCTCGACCCGGCGGACGGCGCGGCCCCGCGCGCCGCGCTCAACCTGGGCGGCATCGCCAACCTCACGGTCCTCGCCCCGGGCGCGCCGGTGCTCGGGTACGACGTCGGGCCCGCCAACGCGCTGCTCGACGCGGCGGCCCGCCGCCTGCTGGGCCGGCCCTGCGACCTCGACGGCGCCCGCGCGGCGGTCGGTCGGGTGCACCCCGGCCTGCTCGACGCGCTGCTCGCCGAGCCGTACTACGCGGCGCCGCCGCCCAAGTCGACCGGCAAGGAGCTGTTCCACGCCGGCTACCTGGACGCGCGGCTGGCCGCCCTCGGCGAGGCGGTGCCGGCCGACGACGTGTTCGCCACCCTGACCGAGCTGACCGCCCGGGTGGTGGCCGCCGAGTGCGACCGGCACGGCGTGGTGGAGGTGGTCGCGGCCGGCGGCGGGGTGCGCAACCCCACGCTGACCGCCCGGCTGGCCGCCCTCGGGGCGGGGCGCTGGCGGCTGCGCACCACCGACGAGCTGGGGGTGCCCGCGCAGGCCAAGGAGGCGTACGCGTTCGCGCTGCTGGGCTGGCTCTCCTGGCACGGGCTGCCCGGCGCGCTGCCCTCGGTGACCGGCGCCGCCCGGGCCGCCGTGCTCGGCTCCTGGACCCCGTCCGGGCCGGCGTACCGGGGCGCTGCGGGGGTCGCGGCGCCCCGGCGGCTGCGGATCACGGCCTGACTCCCCGGGGCGCCCCGGGTGCCGCCCGCCGGCCGGCGGCGGATCCGGACCTGACCAGGCGCTCAGTGTCCCCGGCCGGTGGGCGGGCGTCCGGGCAAGGCTGCGGAGTACCGGGCGGCCGATAGACTCTTGCGTCATGAGCGTTGAAGAGGGCACGGTCCACCACACCGGGCTGCTGGCCACCGTCCGAGGTCCGCAGGACGTCAAGCGGATGTCCGCCGAGGAGTTGGACGTCCTCGCCGCCGAGATCCGTGACTTCCTGATCGCGAAGGTCTCGCGCACCGGCGGGCACGTCGGTCCCAACCTGGGCGTGGTCGAGCTGACCCTGGCCATGCACCGGGTCTTCGACTCCCCGCGCGACCGGCTCCTGTTCGACACCGGCCACCAGGCGTACGTGCACAAGATCCTCACCGGGCGGCAGAGCGGCTTCGACAAGCTGCGCCAGCGCGGCGGCCTCTCCGGCTACCCGAGCCAGGCTGAGAGCGAGCACGACCTGATCGAGAACTCGCATGCCTCCACCGCCCTGTCCTACGCCGACGGCCTGGCCAAGGCGTACGCGCTGCGGGGCGAGCAGCGCAGCGTGGTCGCCGTGGTGGGCGACGGCGCGCTCACCGGCGGCATGTGCTGGGAGGCGCTGAACAACATCGCCACCGCCCGCAACCCGCTGGTGATCGTGGTCAACGACAACGGCCGCTCCTACGCGCCGACCATCGGCGGCCTGGCCGACCACCTCTCCTCGCTGCGGCTCAACCCCGGCTACGAGAAGGTGCTCGACACCGTCAAGGAGGCGCTCGGCTCGACGCCGCTGGTCGGCAAGCCGATGTACGAGGTGCTGCACGCGGTCAAGCGGGGCATCAAGGACGCGGTCGCCCCGCAGGCGATGTTCGAGGACCTCGGCATCAAGTACGTCGGCCCGGTCGACGGGCACGACGTGGCCGCGGTCGAGTCGGCGCTGCGCGCGGCGAAGAACTTCGGCGGCCCGGTCATCGTGCACGCCGTCACCCGCAAGGGCTACGGCTACCGCCCGGCCGAGGAGGACGAGGCCGACTGCCTGCACGGCCCGGGCAGCGCCTTCGACATCGAGACCGGCAAGCTGGTCGCCGCCCCGTCGGTGAAGTGGACCCACGTCTTCGCCGACGAGCTGGTCGCCATCGCCGACGAGCGGCCCGACGTGGTGGGCATCACCGCCGCGATGGCCGAGCCGACCGGCATCGCCAAGCTGGCCCGCAAGTACCCGAACCGGGTCTACGACGTGGGCATCGCCGAGCAGCACGCGGCCACCTCGGCCGCCGGCCTGGCCCTCGGCGGGCTGCACCCCGTGGTGGCGGTCTACGCGACCTTCCTCAACCGCGCCTTCGACCAGGTCCTGCTGGACGTGGCGATGCACCGGCTGCCGGTGACCTTCGTGCTGGACCGGGCCGGCATCACCGGCCCCGACGGGCCCAGCCACTACGGCATGTGGGACATGTCCGTCTTTGGGGTCGTGCCGGGCCTGCGGATCGCCGCGCCCCGCGACGCCGCCACCCTCCGCGAGGAGCTGCGCGAGGCGGTGGGCGTGGACGACGGCCCCACCATCGTCCGCTTCCCGACCGGCACCGTCGCCGCCGACCTGCCGGCCGTGCGCCGGGTCGGGACCGTCGACGTGCTGGCCGAGTCGGCGCGCAAGGACGTGCTGCTGGTCGCGGTCGGCTCCTTCGGCCACCTGGGCATGGAGGTGGCCACCCGGGTCGCCGAGCAGGGCTTCGGGGTCACCGTGGTCGACCCGCGCTGGGTCCGCCCGGTCCCGGCCGAGCTGGTGGAGCTGGCCGCCGGGCACCGGCTCGTGGTCACCGTCGAGGACGGCGTCCGGGTCGGCGGCGTCGGCGACGCCCTCGCCCAGGCGATGCGCGACGCCGACGTCCGCGTGCCGCTGCGCGACCTCGGCGTACCGGCCGAGTGGCACCCGCACGGCACCCGCGCGCAGATCCTCGCCGACCTCGGCCTGACCGCGCAGGACGTGGCCCGCGACGTCACGGGCTGGATCTCCCGGCTGGACGTCGAGCCGGTCGAGCCGGTCATCGCCGCCGACGACGCGACCGCGCAGAACTGAGACCGACGACGGCGGGTGCCCCGGGCGACCGGGACACCCGCCGTCGTCGTACCCCGCGCTGGCTCAGCGGCCGCCGAGGGAGCGGTAGTGCGTCTTCTCCGCCTCGGCGAGGCTGAACGTCTCCGAGCGGGTCGGCATCGGCACCACGACCAGCCCCGGCCGGTCCACCAGCCGGGGCGTGTCCGGCGGCGTCGACAGCGAGCTGTCGGCGGTCGGCCGCCAGCTCAGCACGGCCAGTGGCTGCCCCGGCACCGGCAGCGCGTACGTCTGCAACGGGTGGGACCGGTCGGCGGGCGAGACGACCGGCGTGCCGCCGTCGGAGGGGCGGTACACGACGGCGCTCATCGTGCCGTCGGCCGTCTCCCAGGTCAGCTGCTCCAGCTCCGCCGGCTCGCCGCCGCCGAGGGCGACCTCGCCCAGGGTGCGTACGGTCAGCTTGGTCATCGGCCACGACGACGGCACCGAGCGCGGCGCGTCCCGGTCGCCGATGCGCCGGGGGACGCTGCCGAACGGGCCCTCCTCTCCGGCGAGCACGCAGGTGTCCAGGCCGGTGAGGGCGCGCTTGCCGGAGCCGCTCTCGTCGCGCACGAGGGGGTAGCGCGGGTCGGTGGTGCCGGTGCCGAGGTCCAGCAGCCGGTCGGCGGCCCGGCCCCGGGGCAGCGCCTCGGTGGCCCGGAGCGTGGCGGTCACCGGCACCGCCCGGCAGGCCGGCACGTCCACCGGCTCGGTGAGGCCGTCGGTGTGCCGCAGGGCGCGGCCGTCCGGCCCGAGCAGCCGCTGCACCCGGCCCGACGTGAGGTAGCGCCGCCCGTCGGAGGTGTGCACGGGCAGCACGTCGGAGTAGACGAGGTAGCCGGGGTCGGTGTACTCGGCGGCGCGGGTGACCGCGTACCGGCCGCCCTCGGCGGTGACCTGGAGCAGCCAGGAGGCGCTCTCGCCGGGCACGTCCGCGGCGACCAGGGCCAGCGGCGCGCCGTCGACCTCGCCGGACCAGAGGATCCCCGACGTCGGCAGGTGCACTCGGTCGTCGGCCGGCGACCGCCAGTCGCGTACCGCCCCGGTCACGGCCGACCGGGCGGCGGCGTCGCCCGCCAGGGTGCCGCGCGGCGGCCAGACCGTGAGGTCGCCGTCCAGGCTGTCGTAGCCGATCCGCAGGTCGCCCGGCTGCCGGTCCGCCACCGGCCCGCAGGCGGTCGCGGTGAGCAGCAGGGTCAGCAGTGCGGTGGCCGTGATGCCGCGCCGGCGGACTGGAGCCACCTGTACGCCCCCTCGATCGCCTCAGCCGTTCAACGGAAAGCGCCATAGTACGAGATGTCGGATCACCGGGACGCGCCACCTCGCCCACGGTCCGTGTGCAGGTCGCGGGCCGTGATCGACGTCCACCACAGAGGACACTGCCGTGGTTTCAGGGTGAATGTCCCGCTCGGGTAGACTCCGCCGACTGTGACGCCTGCCGAGACCCGCGCCGAATCCTGGTCGGAATCCGACGCCGCCACGGCCCCCGCGTCCGAACCCGTGGCGCCGCCCGTGGGCGGCGGCGCCGGTGACCGTACGCCGGGCGGAACCGCCCGCGCCGACGGAGCCGACGCCCCCGGCGAGGCCGCGTCCACCGGAGCGACCGACGCCGCCACCCCCTCCGAAGCCGCCACCCCCTCCGGCGAGGCCGGCGCGGCCCGCCCGCGGCGGTGGACCCGGCGGCGGCAGGACCTCACGGTCCTCGGCCTGTTCCTGCTTGCCGCGGTGTGGGTGACCAGCCAGATCTGGGTGGACCCGGCCGGCCGGGTGGCCTCGCTCTACAGCAGCGACCCGGCCCAGGTGCAGTTCTTCCTCGCCCACTCGGTACGCGTGGTGCTGCACGGCGAGTTCCCGTTCTTCACCGAGCAGTTCAACTACCCCGACGGGGTCAACCTGATGGCCAACACGGCCATCCTCGCGCTGGGCATCCCGATGGTGCCGGTGACGCTGCTCTTCGGGCCGGCCGTGACCTTCGTGGTGCTGGTCACGCTCGCGCTCGCCGGCACCGCCTCGGCCTGGTACTTCGTGCTCTCCCGGCACGTCGTGCGCAGCCCGTTGGCGGCGGCCGTCGGCGGCTGGTTCTGCGGGTTCTCGCCGGCGATGCTGTCGCACGCCAACTGGCACCCCAACATCATCTCCCAGTTCCTGCTGCCGTTCATCGTCTGGCGGGTGCTGGTCATCACCCGGTCCCGCCGGCCGTGGCGCGACGGCGTGCTGCTCGCCCTGATGGTCACCGCCCAGGCGTTCATCAACGAGGAGATCCTGCTCTTCACGGCGCTCGCCTGCGGGGTGTTCCTGCTCGCGGTGCTCGCCCAGCGGCCCGCGCTCTGGTCGGCGGCCTGGCGACCGCTGGCCAAGGCGCTCGCGATCTGCACCGTGCTCGCCGGGGCGCTGCTGGCGTACCCGCTCTACATCCAGTTCGCCGGGCCGATGGCGTACCACGGCCTGAGCGACGCGGTCCGCGACTACGGCAACGACATCGCGGCCTTCTTCGCGCCCGGCTCGCCGACGATCGGCGGCGACGAGCGCGCGAACGTCAACCTCGCGCCGAACTACTCGGAGGAGAACGCCTTCTTCGGCTGGAGCCTCTCCCTGATCGCCGTCGGCATCGTGGCCTGGCTGCGGCGGGAGCTGCTCGTCCGGGCGCTCGCCGCGACCGGGGTGTTCTTCGCCGTGCTCTCCCTCGGCGAGCGGGTGTCCTGGTGGGACCGCGAGCTGTTCACCGGGCCCTGGGAGTGGCTGGTCCGGCTGCCGCTGCTCGACGCGGTGGTGCCCACCCGGTTCGGCCTGATCACCAGCGTGGTGGTCGGCATCCTGCTGGCCCTCGCCGTCGAGCGCTCCCGGACGCTGCCGGTCGAGCGCCGCACGCTGCGTACGCTCACCGTGGCCGGGCTCGTCCTCGCACTGCTGCCGATCGCGCCGATGCCGTTGAAGGTGACCTCCCGCCCGCCGGTGCCGGACTTCATCACCGCCGACCGGTGGCGCGGCTACGTCGGCCCGGACCAGACCCTGGTGCCGATCCCGGTGCCGAACATGGGGCACACCCACGGGATGCGCTGGGCCGCCTCCACCAACCTCGACTTCAAGATCCCCGGCGGCTACTTCCTGGCGCCGCGCAACGGCAACACCGGTGACCCCGGCCGCTTCGGCGGCCGGCCCAGCGGCGTCGGTCAGCTGCTGGAGGAGGTCGCCTCGACCGGGCGCATCCCGAAGCTGGACGACCGGCAGCGCCGCCGCTCGCTCGACGAGCTGCGGCACTGGCGGGCGGCCATCCTGGTGCTCCCGGTCGCCCAGCACCACTCCGAGCAGCTACGGCGCACCGTCGAGCAGTTGGTCGGTCCCGGCCGCCGGGAGCTGGACGTCTGGGTCTGGGACGTCCGGGCGCTGACCGACCAGCGAACCTGATGACCGCCCCGGCGGCGACCGGCACCGTCGAGGCGGCACCCGCCCGGCGGTCCCGCCGGCTGCCGGTACGCGCGCCGGACGCGCTGGTCGTCGCCGGCTACCTCGCCCTGGCGGTGCTGCTGACCCTCGGCCAGTGGGGCCGCCCGGGGCGGCTGTTCCACCAGGCGGGGGACCAGATCCTCTTCGAGTGGATGCTGGCCCGCGCGGCCCGGGCGGTGACGGGCCTGGAGAACCCGCTGTACAGCGCGGAGCTGAACGCCCCGGACGGGGTGAACCTGATGGCCAACACCTCGGTGCTCGGCCTGGGCGTGCCGCTGACGCCGGTCACCCTGCTCTTCGGCTCGCAGGTCGCGTTCCTGGTGGCCGTGGTCTGCTGCCTCGCCGGCACCGCGACCGCCTGGTACGCGCTGCTGCGCCGCCGGCTGGTCGACTCCCGGGTGGCGGCGGCCGTCGGCGGGCTGTTCTGCGGCTTCGCCCCCGGCATGGTCGCGCAGGCCGGGGCGCACCTGCACATGGCGGCGCAGTTCCTGGTGCCGGTGATCCTGGCGCTGGTGTTCCACCCGGACCCGCGCCGGGTGCGGCGGCACGGGACGCTGCTCGGGCTGCTGGTGGCGTACCAGGTCTTCCTCGGCGAGGAGGTGCTGGTCTTCCTGGTCCTCGCCGCCGGCACGTTCGCGCTGGCGTACGCGGCGGCCGACCGGGCGACGGCGCGCCGGCTGGCGCCCGCGCTGCTCGGCCGGCTCGCGGTCGGGGTGGCGGTGGCGTTGCCGCTGCTGGCGTACCCGCTGTGGTTCCAGTTCTTCGGCCCGGGCCACTACCGGGGGATGCCCTTCCACGCGTACGGCTACCAGCTCGACGCCGCGTCGTTCACCGCCTCGGCGCGGCAGACGGTGCTGGGCGACGACCACCTGCCCGGCCTGCTCGCGCCGAACCCCACCGAGGAGAACTCCTTCTTCGGCCCGGGGCTGCTGGTGCTCGCCGTGGTGATCGTGATCTGGCTGTGGCGCCGGCCGCTGGTCCGCGCGCTGGCCGCCTGCGGGCTGTTCTTCGCGCTGCTCTCGCTGGGCGAGCAGGTCCGCCTGGACGGCACGCCCACCGGCATCCCCGGGCCGTACCGGCTGGTCGCCGAGCTGCCGCTGCTCGACCACGCGGTGCCGGCGCGCTTTCCGCTGGTCTGCGTCCCGGTGCTGGGCATCCTGCTCGCCCTCTCCCTGGACCGGCTGCGTTCCCAACCGGCGGCCGGGCCGCGGGCGGGCGGCGTGCCGGTGCGGCTGCTCTGGGGCGGGGCGGTGGCCGCCGCGCTGCTGCCGCTGATCCCCACCCCGATCCGGACCGTGCCGGCCTGGCCCGTGCCGGCGTTCGTGGCCGAGGGCGGCTGGCGGGCCCACGTCCCGCCGGGTCGGACCCTGGTCCCGGTGCCGCCGGTGACCGGCGCCGGGGTCAGCCCGGCGATGCTCTGGTCGGCCCGCACCGGGCTGGCCTTCCCGGCCCCGGGCGGCTACTTCATCGGCCCCCGGGCCGCCGACGACCCGGCCGCCCGGTGGGGAGCCCCGGACCGCCCCACCGCCGAGCTGCTGCGCCGGGTGGCCGAGACCGGCGAGGTGCCGGTGGTCACCGACGAGCACCGCCGGCAGGCGGTCGAGGACCTGCGCCACTGGCGCGCCGCCGTGGTGGTCCAGGGCGGACTGCACCACGGCGACCCGGTGCGCCGTACGGTCGACGCGCTGCTCGGCCCCGGCCGGGAGGTGGCCGGCGCCCACGTCTGGGACGTCCGCCCCCTGCTGGGCTGACGGCCCGGCCCGCCGGTCCGCGGTCCCGCCCGCCGGCCGGTCGGTGACGGCTCAGCCCGCTCGCCCGTCGGCGGTCGGTGGCTCAGCCGACGAGCGGCCGGACGTCCCAGAGCCACACGTCGTCGACGCGCTGGGGCGGGCCGATCAGCGCGGTCATCAGCTCGCGCAGGACCGCCTCGCGGGGATGCGCGCCGAGGACGACCACGGACGCCCGCCAGAAGCGCAGGTCCTCGACCGCCTGGCGGCGGTTCTCCTCCGTCAGCGCGGGGACGGCGTTCTTGTCCATCGTGGAGTAGATCAGGGTGCTGGTCGGCCGGTTGGGCGCGCCGAAGACGCCCTCGCCCAGCTCGTTCGGCCCGATGAAGTAGCCGCCGGGAACGGGGAACGCGTGCTGCGTCAGCGCGCTCCAGCGCAGCGTGGGCAGGCCGTGCACGTTGCTCGGGATCGGCACCGGCACCAGGGTCCGGCCCTGCGGCACGTACGGGCGCCAGCCGCCGGCGGTGATGAAGTGCGGCGGCGGGTCGACGGGCTGCGCGGGCAGCGGACGCGGGAACAGCGGCAGCACGGCGAGCGCGACGGCCGCGTACCCGACCGGCCGGAGCCAGCGGCGGCGCGGCCCGGCCGCGTCGGCGGTGTCGTCGCCGGTGCGGGGGGCCGGCACCGGCGGGCGGCCGCTGCCGGCGACCGCGTCCCAGGCCAGGGCGAGCAGCACGCCCAGTGCCGCCGCCACCACCAGGGCCAGCCGGGTCGGCATCATCATCTCGACCAGCGGCAGGTCGTCGGAGACGTAGGCCCAGGGGCCGTCCGTCTCCGTCTCCACCCCGTTGATCCGCACCTTCGGGCCGATCGAGGCGACCGTGAAGACCACCACCAGCACCGCGAGGATCCGGGCGGTGAGCGAGCGGCGGACCAGCAGCACCAGCGCCACCACCGACAGCAGCACCAGCGGCCAGCCGAACCAGGTGTTCTGCTCGGTCAGCCCGATGGTCTTCTCCACCGCCTCGTCGCCGGCCACGGTGTCGCGGGCGAAGGTGACGAAGGCGGCCAGGTCCTCGCCCCAGCTGTGGAACACCCCGCCCTGCAACCCGCGGTAGGACTGCGGGCCGTTGAACTGGAACCAGATCGGGTAGGCCGTCAGCAGCAGCGCCAACCCGCCGCCCACGCCGAGCGCCGCGGCGAAGGTGCCAGCCACCGCCCGCGTCCGCGCCGGCCGCATGATCGCGTACGCGACCACGACGACCAGGCAGGCCAGCGCGGTGAGCAGCAGCATCTCCTCGTTGATGAAGATCTGGTACGCCACCAGCAGGCCGAGCACGAGCCCGTTGCGCCGCCACCGGCCGGGTTCGCCGAGCCGGAGCACCCGCACCACGATCAGCGGCAGCAGGAAGTTCGAGACGAAGTTGGGCTGGCCGTTGGCGTGGTGCACGATGCCCGGCGCGAAGCCGAGGAACGCGCCGCCGACGAAGGCCGCCGCGCGGGAGCGCACCAGGTGCCGCGACAACATCCAGTACGACGTGCCGGCGGTCGCGGCCAGCGCACCGCCCAGGTAGAGCGCGTACATGACCTGCGGGCCGAGGAGCATGGTCAGCGGCGCCAGCGGCAGCGTCACCCCGAGCAGCGAGGTGTTCGCCATCATGTTCACCCCGTCCGGGGCGTTCTGCCGCTCGGTGAACAGCGGGTTCTCCAGGTGCCGCACCGAGTACGCGCCGTGCGAGAAGAGCCACTCGAACCAGCTGTGGTCGGTGGGCAGGTGCGAGGACACCCGGTTCTGCACGTCCACCCAGTAGTTCAGGCACACGAAAACGCCGAGCAGGACATAGGCTCCGATGGCCAGTACGTCGGCGCGGGACGGCCCGCGCCGGGGCCGGCGCGTCGGCTCGGCCGCGTCGGGCTCGGAGACGGAGTTCAGCGAGGGGTCTACCACCGGCACAGCCACGACGCGCCATCGTACAGGCGCTCGGGCGTCGCTTTTGCCGGGCCGGTGCGCCCACGGCCGATTTGCCGGTCCGCCGGAGGCCACGGTGTGACGGGGAGGACGGCACGCGATGGTCGCCGACCTCGGCGGCGTCGTCTATTGGCGCGACGGCGGCGCGTTCGGCGTCTGGGAGCTGCCTGAGGACCGGGACCGGAAGGGGCGGGCGTGACGCTGATCGACCTGGGCGAGCTGCGCGACGAGCCGGGCCGGGAGGCGCCACCGCCCCGCCCGCCCCGCGCCGTCGGCAGGCCGCTGCGGGTCGCGCTGGTGCTCGCGTTCCTCGTGGCCACCGTGGCGGCGGCCGCGCCGCTGCCGGCACGGGTCGCGGTCGTCGTGCCGGCCCGGCTCGGGTCGGAGGCGTTCCTGCACGGCGACCGGCTCTACGTCGTCGAACCGACCGAGGGGGAGCCCGAGGGGACCGTCGAGGTGCGGGCGTACGCCCTGCCCGAGCGGGCGCCGGTCGACGACGCGCCGCCCGCCCCGGTGTGGCGCACCCGGGTCCCGGTGGCGGGCCGGTTCTGGCAGGTCCAGGCCGGGCCGGGGACGGCGCTCTTCTCGATCACCGGGGACCAGGACGGGCAGACGGTCGCCCTCGACGCCGGGACCGGCCGCGAACGCTGGCGGCAGCCCGGCTACCCCTGGCCCGACCCGAGCGGGATCCTGCTGATGCAGACCGGCGGGGTGGAGGGCGGCACCGTGCGGTCGGTCGATCCGGCCTCCGGACGGGCGCTCTGGTCGGTGCCGACGACGGGTGAGGGCGCGACGTACGCCCTCCGCGACGGGCTGGTCGAGCGCATCGTGCTGGCCCCCGCGAAGGGGCGCGTCGAGGTGCGCGACCCCCGCTCCGGCGCGCTGGTGCACGCGGCGGACCTGGGCCTCGGTGAGCTGCCCGGCTACGGGCACACGGTGGTGGCGCACGACCTGCTGCTGGTCGTCCGGTCGTCCGTGGGCATGGTGACCGCCTACGAGCTGGACGGGCTGCGGCGGCGGTGGGAGGCGCGCGTGCCCATGGTGGAGCACGTCGACGAGTGCGGCGAGCTGCTCTGCGCGCCCGGAGGGAACAGGTTGGTCACGCTCGATCCGGCGACCGGCGCGCGCCGGTGGGCCGGCGGACGATGGTTCGGGGTGCTGTCGACACAGGGCGGCCGGCTCCTGGCGCTGGCGCCCGGGGTCGGCGGTGAACGGTTCGGCGTGCTCGACGCGGCGACCGGTCGGGAGATCGCCGACCTGGGCACCTGGCAGCTGATGCCCTGGTACGCCGACGAACGGTTCCTCGCCGTGCGACCGCCCGCCGCCGGCGGCGGGCTGGTGGTGGCCGAGATGGACGTCGCCGCGGGCCGGGCCCGGGTGCTGGACGTGCTCCGCGACGCCTCCGGGGACTGCCGCAGCCGGGGGGACACGATGGTGTGCCGGCTGCGCACCGGCGAGTTCGGCGTCTGGCGCTACCCCGGCTGAGCCCGCCGCGCGGCTGCCGGTGCGGCACGCGCCGCCGGGATCACCAGTTGGGCTGCTCCGGCGCCGGGGGGAGCGGCACGCCGGGCGGCCGGAGCACGTACGCAACCCCGCCGCTGCCGCCCTGCCAGGCGGCCTCGAACCGGTCCCGGTCGGCCGTCCGGCGCACCGCGTCGTCGTCCGGGGCGTACGGGTCGTTGAGCACCGGAGCGCCCGTGTCGGTGAAGCCGACGAGCACCATCAGGTGCCCGGCGGTGTCGTAGTCCAGCCCGGGCACCTCGCCGGCGGTGAACGTGGCGGAGACGATCAGCGGGATGCCGGCGGCCACGAACGCCTCCGCCTCGGCCAGCGAGCGCAGCCGGGTGACGAAGGCGTCCACGCCGTGCAGGCCCGCGTACGCGGTGTTGAACGGCCAGTTCCCGGCCCCGGCGTAGGCGTGGTCGTAGCAGTGCCGCGCGGCGTGCACCACGACCGGGCGGGGGCCGGCCGGGGCCACCCAGGCGTACCGGGCCGGGGCCGGGGCGGCGTCGAAGAAGGCCAGCACCATCGAGGTGCAGGTGGGGCTGCACCAGGCGTCCCCGCCGCCGCCCCACTGCGGGTGGGTGCCGGCGTGCAGCCGCTGCGAGTAGCGCGGCACGTCCAGCACGGTGCCCCAGCCGGCCGGGGTCGGGGCGGAGCCGCCGGCGGGCGTCGGGCGCGGGGCACGGGGCTCGGGCCCGACGACCGGGTCGGGCCGGTCAGCGCCGTCAGCGTCCGCA